>NZ_JBCPGE010000019.1:0-78342 GCF_040914025.1 Ruminococcus sp. RTP21484sp1_RTP21281st1_A8_RTP21281_210402 | reverse complement strand
CATAATTCTGGGCAAGCACCTGACAGTCTGCCATGGCATCATCCAGATAGCCAGCCTGCAGACGTGCCGTAGCACGATACAGATACAGATCCCGGGCCATACTTTTACTTACTTTCTCCTCGCCAAGAGCACTGGTAAAGGCAGTAATGGCATCCTCATAATTTCCCAGACGCAGCTGACAGATTCCAATCCCGCGGTAAGACACTGCAGGCTTCACACCATTATTCACAGAAGTAGTAAATTCATCCAGCGCATACTCATAGCTGCCCTGCTCCAGATCTTTCTCTGCTTCCTTAAAAATCTGCTGTTTTTCATTATCACAGCCAGCCAGAAGGGAAAGCCCCATGACCGCTGTCAATATTAATGCTGTTTTTCTGATTTTCATTCTCAACCAACAATCAGCCCTTCGGCTTCCATTACTTCCACAACACTGTCTACATACTGATGGCAAAGCTCATCTGTCTCGGCCTCCACCATAACACGGATCAGCGGCTCTGTACCGCTCTCACGGACCAGAATACGTCCGGAATCGCCAAGTGCCTTTCCTGCCGCTTCGACTGCTTCAACCACCTTCGGGTTCTCACGCGCAGTCTTCTTATCTGCTACACGTACATTTCGCAGAACCTGCGGATAAACCTTCATCTCTTTGGCAAGATCACATAAAGTAGACTTCTTATCTACACATGCTTCCATGACCATAAGAGAAGTAAGGATACCATCACCTGTAGCTGCATAGCGGCTGAAAATAATATGTCCGGACTGTTCTCCACCAATGCTGTAGTTATTTGCCATCATATTCTCGGCAACGTATTTGTCACCAACTGCAGTCTGCTCATAACGCATTCCTTCACGCTCCAGAGCTTTGTAAAGTCCCATATTGGACATCACTGTGGTAACAACAGTATTTCCATTCAGTTTCCCCTGCTCTTTCAGATATTTACCGCAGACATACATAATCTTGTCACCATCGATGATATTTCCACGATGATCAACTGCGATACAACGGTCAGCATCTCCATCATAAGCAAATCCGATATCCAGGCCATTGTCTATCACATATTTCTGAAGGACTTCGATATGGGTGGATCCACAGTTTGTATTGATGTTAGTTCCATCCGGCTGATTGTTGATCACATAAGTTTTCGCCTGAAGTGCCTCGAAAACACTTTTTGCAATTGCGGATGAGCTTCCGTTGGCACAGTCAAGTCCAACTTTTACATTTTTGAAATCACGGCTTGGAATGGAGATCAGATATCCGATATAGCGGTTTCGTCCGGAAGCAAAATCAACAGTACGTCCAATGTCTTCTTTGCGTGCAAGAGGAAGCTCCTCGATCTCGCCATCAATGTAGGCCTCAATACGCTCCTCGATCTCAGCCTCAATCTTCTGTCCGTTTCCATTCAGAAGCTTGATTCCATTATCATAGAATGGGTTATGGCTTGCGGAAATCATAATACCGCAGTCAAAATCCTCTGTACGAACCGCAAAGGATACACTTGGAGTAGTGGTTACATGCAGAAGATAAGCATCTGCTCCGGAAGCGGTAAGTCCTGCAACAAGGGCATACTCAAACATATAGCTGCTTCGTCTGGTATCTTTTCCGATTACGATCTTCGCCTTATGGTCACGTCCATAATACCAACCTACATAACGTCCTACTTTAAACGCATTATCAACTGTCAGCTGAACATTTGCCTCTCCACGAAATCCGTCTGTTCCAAAATATTTTCCCATATCTAATTATCCTCCTTGCTTATTACACCTGAAAGCATATAGGAATCATACATTCTTTTCCATATTTTCAGGCAAAACTGCAAACAATTACAATATACAGTATCCGATAATCTTATTTGTAAAGTCCGTTTGGATATACGCCAGCCTCGGTAAGCTCTTTAAAGGCTTTGATCACAACCTCTTTATCTTCCTGGTAAGTTACACCAAACCAGGTATCCTTTGTCTCAAGCACATCTACCTGGGCAGTTCCCTTCTGGATCAATGCATCAATCATAACCGGAAGAAGATACTCTGCCTTGATATCACCAGCTTTTACATTCTGAAGAAACTCTACAAATCCATCGTATAAAGTATCCATAAACGCAGGAGTCAGTCCCCACATGTTCATGGAAACAAGCTCGTTTAAGTCAAGCTTCTCTGCCGGCTGGCCATCTTCGCGACTCTCAGCGCCATCTGCTGTTTTAAAAATATTGTGTGTCTCGGTAACACCTGTAAGCTTTCCGTCTGTAATGTGGCAAAGTCCTCTTGTAACACTTCCATTATCACTTAAGGTGTTTCCAAGACGGAAACCTGCCATACAAATATGCAGGACATCATCTGCCGGCTTCTCCTGAACCAGATAATCATGTACTTTTACGTATGCTTCCTTTCCATAGTAGTCATCTGCATTGATAACTGCAAATGGCTCTGTAAGGAACTCTCTTGCGCAGATAACAGCATGGCCGGTTCCCCATGGTTTGGTTCTGTCTGCCGGTTTCACAAAGCCTTCCGGAAGTTTCTCCATTTCCTGATATGCATACGCAACTTCTGCGATCTTCTCTACTCTTGCACCGATGGTGCTTTTAAATTCTTCTTCCAGATCCTTACGGATAATAAATACAATTTTATTGAAGCCAGCCTCCAGTGCGTCTCTGATGGAATAATCCATAATGATCTCACCATTTGGGCCAACTGGTGCAAGCTGCTTGATTCCATTTCCAAATCTGCTTCCAACTCCGGCTGCCATGATTACAAGAGCTGTTTTTTTCATAGGTAATACCCTCCCATTTTTCATATGATTGTTGTTTTAGAGCGTGTTTGAAAAAGGCTCTAAGTTTACTGTTCCTGCAGATTGCTCAATTTCGCTGCCTGGTCTGCTGCGATCAGGCTGTCGATGATTTCATCCAGATCTCCATTCAGAATGTTATCCAGTCTGTGAAGTGTAAGTTTGATACGGTGATCTGTTACACGTCCCTGTGGAAAATTGTAGGTTCTGATCTTCTCAGAACGATCACCTGTACCGATCTGACTTCTTCGCGCCTCTGCTTCTGCGTCATGCTGTTTGGCCAGCTCCATCTCATACAGACGTGAGCGAAGAACCTTTAACGCCTTATCCTTATTCTTCAGCTGGGACTTCTCATCCTGACAGGAAATTACGATTCCTGTAGGAATATGGGTCAGTCGTACTGCGGAGTCTGTAGTATTGACGCACTGTCCGCCATTTCCGGAAGCACGGAATACGTCGAATTTACAGTCGTTCATATCCAGATGGAAATCAATCTCCTCAGCTTCCGGCATAATTGCAACCGTACAGGTGGAAGTATGGATTCTTCCGCCGGATTCCGTCTCCGGAACCCTCTGTACCCGGTGTACGCCACTCTCATATTTCAGTCTGGAATAAGCTCCGGCACCGTTTATCATAAAGGTAACCTCTTTGAATCCGCCGATTCCATTCTCGTTTAAGCTCATCATCTCTGTTTTCCAGCGCCTGGATTCTGCATATTTTACATACATTCTGTAGATCTCAGCTGCAAAAAGAGCAGCCTCATCTCCACCGGCACCGGCGCGGATCTCCACGATAACGTTCTTATTATCGTTAGGGTCCTTAGGCAGAAGAAGGATCTTCAGTTCATGCTCCAGCTCTTCCACACGCTTCTTGGCATCGGAAAGCTCTTCCTTGAGCATTTCTCTCATATCCTCATCCTTCTCCTCTTCCAGCATGGAAAGGCTGTCCTGAATGGTTTCTTTATTTTTCTTATATTCCTTATAGGTATCCACAATTGGCTGCAGGTCGCTCTGTTCCTTCATAAGCTTCTGGAAACGATCTGGATTAGATGTTACATCTGGCTCCCCCAGCTCATTCAGAACTTCCTCGAAACGTATGAGCAAATCGTCCAACTTGTCAAACATGGTTTTCCTCCTGTTATGTTCTTCTCTTTACTTATATAAAACTATCGTCTGCCCAACACAACTCTGTCAAGTCCCGTCAGGTCTTTAACAATCTGTACATCAAAAAAGCCATTTTCCCGCATCAGACTCTTCACAGCTTCGCCCTGATCATATCCGATTTCAAACAGCATCCAGCCATTTTCCTTCAGGAAAGCCCTTCCCTCCGATACGATTTTTCTGTAAAAATACAGACCATCTTCATGGCCATCCAGTGCAAGTCTTGGATCGTGATCCCGCACTTCTTCCATAAGATTTTCAATCTCTGCACTTCTGATATAGGGGGGATTCGAAATAAGGATATCATACTGAGGCATATCTTTGCCAGTGTTTTGTTGAAAAAAAGCTGACGAAAACAAGTTGCTTTCCACGAAAACAGCTCTGTCTGACACTTCCAGGCTTACCGCATTCTTATCTGCCACCTGAAGAGCAAGTGGGGAAACATCAGCACCCACACCATATGCATCCCCGGTAAGTGCCAGAAGACTTAAAAGAATACACCCCGATCCGGTGCACATATCCAGAATCCCTGGTGTCTTTTTCCCTTTCATAACTTCCAGAGCCTTCTCCACCAATGTCTCCGTATCCTGCCTCGGAACCAGTACGTTTTGATTTACATAAAATTCAAATCCCATAAAATATGCCTGGTGGGTAATATGCTGTAATGGAACATGAGCTGCTCTTTTCCGGATCAGTTCCCAGTATCTGTCCGCTTTTTCCTCATCCATCCCGTCAGCTGAATGAGCGAAATAAAAGGCTCTGTTCATCCCGGTCACATGCTCCAGAAGAAGCCAGGCATCCAGCCTGGCTTCCTGGATCTTATGCTGTTCCAGAACCTTGGTTCCTTCTTTTAATAGTGTTTCCAGAGAAGTCATTGTGCAGCTCCCGTTTCCGGTACATTCCCGGTACGTTCTTCACTCTCCCCGCTTTCAGATTGCGCGGAAGCAGCGGAAAGATCACCGTTTTCTTTGTTCTCATATGGAATATCCAGATTGAATTCTGTCTTTAAATATGCTCTCCAGTCAAACACAGCCTCCACAGCCTTGATGGCAACCTCTGCCATATCAGCTGTAGGTTCTTTTGTGGTAAATTTCTGCATTGCCATACCAGGTTTGCTCATCATCAAGGCAAATTTACTGTCTGTCCTGCCTGCCCACTGGATAATTTCAAATGAAATTCCAGATACTACAGGTACCATGAGCAGACGGCCGAAAAGACGGAACCAGTAAGACGGTACCAGTACAAAAATAAAATGTAGGAAAATACTTACTATCATAACCAGGAACAGAAAGCTTGTTCCGCAGCGTCTGTGGAATCTGGAGCTTTCAAGCACGTTCTCCACAGTAAGTGGCTTACCATTTTCCACACAGTTGATACATTTGTGTTCAGCACCATGATACATAAAGGTTCTCTGAATATCCTTCATTCTGGAGATCAGGATCATGTATCCCATAAACAGACCCAGCTTCACAAACGCTTCCACAATGGTAACCACCACTTCCGAAGCGCCTACTTTACGGCAAAGACTGGCCAGTGCATAAGGAAGCAGCATAAAGGCTGCAATGGAAATTACAATAGAAACGGCTACAGTTACATAAAGCAAGGCTTTAAATGCCTTGTCCTCTTTTTTCTTCTTGACTTCCAATTCTTCCGAAGAAAGAGCAGCATTCTTTCTGGTCTCTTCCTCGTCCTCCTCATCACCTGCAATTTCAGCTGAATACATAAGGCATTTCGTTCCGGTTACCAGAGAATCAATAAAGCTTACCATTCCGCGGATGATTGGTTTCCGCCAGATCCTGGCTTTACCGAAAATGCATTTATAGTCTTCCACTTTTACTTCAATTTCTTTATCAGGACGTCGTACTGCAATGGAGTATTTATCCTTATGGCGCATCATAATGCCTTCCATTACAGCTTGTCCACCGATATTGGATGGTTTCATTTTATCCTCCAGTTACAAAGAAAGGTTGAGATTTCCCAACCTCAACCTTCTCATTCAGTAATATTCAAATTATTTATTCAGACCGTATTTCTCATTGAACTTATTGATACGTCCACGAGCCTGACTAGCTTTCTGCTGTCCTGTATAGAACGGATGACATTTGGAGCAGATTTCTACGTGGATGTCCTGCTTGGTAGATCCTGTTACAAAAGTATTACCGCAGTTGCAGGTTACAGTTGCCTGATAGTAATTCGGATGGATTCCTTCTCTCATGATTTTCACCTCTCTATATTTATTCTATTTTATTTGCGTTGAATCTGACGAATTCACACTTTACACAGCCTATTGATTATAGCATGGGGTTCTGAGAAATGCAAGTTATTTATAAAAATTTCTAAAACTAATCCCAGATAATATTCTGCACGGTGTTTTTTGTGAACATTACAATTTCTGTTTTTTTACCATTTGCACAAATTCAGCATTATTTGCAGTACGTGCAAACATGTTCAGGATCTGTTCCACTGCCTCATCAGACTTCATCCCGTTAAGAGCCTTTCGCATAATATATACAGCTTCCTGCTCGTCTTTGCTCAGAAGCAGATCTTCTCGTCTGGTACCGGATTTCTGAATGTCGATGGCCGGGAAAACCCGTTTCTCCTGAAGCTTGCGGTCAAGAACAAGCTCCATATTGCCGGTTCCCTTGAATTCTTCGTAAATAACGTCGTCCATTTTGCTTCCGGTGTCAACCAGTGCAGTGGCCAGAATGGTAAGGCTTCCTCCCTCACGCATATTACGTGCTGCACCAAAGAAGCGCTTCGGCATATGAAGTGCTCCCGGATCAAGACCTCCTGACAGAGTTCTTCCGCTTGGAGGAACAACCAGGTTATACGCTCTTGCCAGTCTGGTAATGGAATCCAGAAGGATCACAACATCCTGCTTATGTTCTACAAGGCGGCGTGCACGCTCTACAACCATCTCGGATACACGCTTATGATGCTCCGGAAGCTCATCAAATGTGGAATAAATAACTTCCACGTTCGGTCCCTGTATTGCTTCCCTGATATCGGTAACTTCCTCAGGACGTTCATCAATAAGAAGAATGATCAGATGCATATCCTTGTTATTCTTAAGAATAGATTTCGCGACATCCTTAAGCAAAGTAGTCTTACCTGCCTTAGGCGGGGAAACAATCATACCACGCTGTCCCTTTCCGATAGGGCTGATCAGATCTACGATACGCATGGCAGTAGTTCCGCCGGGACGCTCCATGATCAGACGTTCATCTGGGAAGATTGGGGTCATGTTTTCAAAATTGTATCTCTTCTGTCCCTCACTTGGATGGAAACCATTGATAGACGTTACATATAAAAGGGCACTGAATTTCTCCCCCTGTGTTTTAATACGGATATTTCCCTGAATAATATCCCCTGTCTTCAGATTAAATCTGCGGATCTGTGACGGGGAAACATAGATATCATTCTCTCCTGGAAGATAATTCTCACTTCGAATAAATCCAAAACCATCTGGCATAACCTCCAGGATTCCATTGGCCTTTTCGCCACTGTCAAGCTGGACCGTTTCAGCCGGAACATTGTAAGCATTGCTTACCCCCTCTTCTGTACGGTTCTCACTGGCTGCGCCTGTACGGGGCTGTTCCGTTTCCTCTGGTCTTAATTCGGCTGGCGGAACCACTTCTACAGGTTTCGCTACAGGAGTGCGCTTCACAAAGTTCTCCGGTCTGTTTTCTCCATTATAGCTGTTCTGACGTCCCGTATTTTCACTTCTGCCATAATTATTGCTGCGATACTCAGGATTGCGCCGTATAATGGTACGGGATCTGGTTGGTGCCTCTTTTCTCTCCGGTGCAGAAACACTTCCCGAATTTTCTGTTTTTTCTGCTACCACATACTCTGGTCTTGCAGGTATGGTATTCTCTTCTGCTGTTCCGGAAATAGTCTGCTCATTTTCTGCAGTCTGTTCTTTCTTATCCTCTTCCAGCATACGTTCAATTAATTCAGGCTTTCTCATAGTAGAAATGCCCTTCAGCCCTCTGGCTTTTGCCAAGTCTTTCAGCGTAGCCAGGGATAATGATTCATACTTTTCTTTCATCAATCATCTACCTCTTCGACTAATACAATTCTAAAACACATTTCAATTTTGATTTAACGGGATACAAATGTCTGATTAGACAGAAGCTATATACTGAATTATAAAAACATCCTTCAAAAAACTTATTAAAGTTGATTCTAACACATTTCAGGCGCCGTGTCTACATCCATTCCAAATATATGTTACTGGTTACTGTTCACTCCGTTCATAGTAACGCGCTTCGCGATGCACAGAAATCATGCTTTGCATGATTTCGCGCCGCAACTCTCGGGTTTTCTGTGAACTTTGTTCACAAAAAACACCTCGCGGAACGTTACCAGTGAACAGTAACTGTTACTGTTCACTTCGGACCAGTGCCCCCAATATATCTATCCCTGCCTGCAAGAAAGTGATAACCTTTGTTTTGTATTATACACACCTAAGGTTTTTCATTGCAAGAATTTTCTGTCGACACATATCCCGACTCTTCGACATATATAAGAGTCCTGTTCTCCCGGTGACCCAAAGATAAGTACCAGCTGTCACTTACCTTTTTATAAAATACCGGTTTCCCACGCCTGTTCTATTCACAGTAAAACACCCGGAGATATTTCTCCGGGTGCCGGTCATCTTTAAAATTATTAATTCCAGAACGCTCCGTAGATTTTCTGGATCTTAGCGATCTGTGCGTCTGTAATCTGATTCAGTGCATTCTGAACAGCTGCATAAGTCTGTTGTCTGCTGCTCTTCAGGGAAGCATTGTTCAGGATGTAATCCTTAACAGATTCTGCAAAATATTCGGAAGCATTCTGTGTTACATAGGCTTTATTAAAAGCTGTAACATTTGCCTTCTCAGCTGCAAAAATGCTCTGGAAGCTTGCTGTCTTATCTGCATTTCCTGCGATAAATGCAAGGAAATGACCCAGCTCATGATAAACAGAATCATCAATCTGCTTCATTATAATAGATCTTGATCTTGCATCAAAATATCCTGAATAGTTGACGGATGGATCAACAACAAGCTTAAATCCCAGCTGCTGATATGCTGCAATTACACGATTGTCCATCTTGCCTGCAACACTTGCTACATTTTCCTCGTGTTTGCTCTGGTTCTGTGAAGAGCTTGCTGCTGCAGTTACCTGGGCAGCGGAAGTACCAGAAGAAGTGGTGCTTACAGCGGTCTCATTGTCAATTGATACCTGCTGTGTAGTTGTTGTCTGAACAGTTGTTGTGATCTTGGATGTAACAACTTTCTTTTTGGATTTCTTGGTGTATTTCGCTGTTGCTTTGGTAACAACGGTTGTCTTGGTATCTACTGTTGTATTACCGGATTTATTTGTTTTATTGGTTACTTTTGTTTTGGTTTTCAGTTTCTTGGTGTAGCTCTTCTTGGAAGCCTTTTTTAATTTAACAGTCTTCCTGGTTGTCTTGGTACTGGAGGTAGTCTTCACAGTAGTCTTCGGCTGGGAAGCCAGTGGAGTTTCATCTTCTATGATGGAAGCCTCCATGATTGGATCTGTGTAACTGGGGAATTCAGGTGTTTCTCCTGTTCCTGAGAATAATGAAACGCCGCCGATCACTGCTGCCAATGCTATAGCAGCACAACTGGAAACAACTTTTTTATTTGCGAGCCACTCTGTTAATTTCTTTCCTTTCATAAATAACACACCTTTCTTGAACTATAATGTAACTGACTTGCCGCTATCTGGAAACTATCAGTCCCATCAGTTTGTGGAAATAAAAAAACCGTTTATCAGATTAAATAAACGGTCGCCACAAATAGAAGAACCACGTCTCCTGTCATATTACATTACCTAATCAATATCAATGCGGCAACCGGCTGTCATAGTCCTGAGACCTTAGACCCTTGGCTTTGCGTCCCTGTCTTTCAACAGGTTTGCCTTTTATTCACTTCTTATAATAAAGCAAGCTGTCGCTTTTGTCAACGGATTTCCCTCGTTAAAACTTACAAAAATCTGTCTAAAAAGTGCAAAAACAAAAAAATCTGTAAAAATATCTGAGCGGATCGTAACGCATGATAATCCTTCTCAAATATTTTCACAGATTCCTTTTCGATGTCTGGATAGCAACAGCTACACCTTACAGCTTGCGTGTAGACTCCCGCTCTATAAGAGTTCCGCACAGTATTTGCCGTTTCACCACCTTTTTCCGGTCGATCAGATCAAACAGAGTACGGACGCTCTGCTGGGCAGTTTCCACTCTTGGATATTTCAATGTGGTGATGGATGGATGATAATATTCCGCAATGTCCTGACCATCAGCTCCTGCCACACAATAATCCTCCGGCACTCTTTTGCCACTGTCAATAATTGCTCTGCAGGCGCCTACCGCCAGAGTATCTGAAATTGCATAAATACAGGAAAAATCCACCCCCGATTTCAAAAGCTCACAGGTACAGTTATAACCATTCTCAATCGTATAGATTCTTTTACCTGGTTTTAAACGAATTATAAGCTTCTCATCATACTCCAGTCCATTTTTTTCCAGTGACCTTTTATAGCCATTGAGATGGCATCTTCCAAGACCTTCATCTCCGGAAGTAATAAAGGCGATCCTTTTATGTCCGCAGCTGCACAGATAATCAACCATACTCTGGCTCTCAATCTCTGTATCAGTCGTCACAAGGGCACTTTTAGGATAAGTTCCTGTATCCTCCGGAACTGTTTTTCCGGAACCACTGATCACATACGGAACTCTCAGCATTCTCAGGCTTCGGTATGTATTTTCCAGGAAGAACATAAAGTGGTGACTCCAGTTTATCGTCCAGTTCAAGAGTAATTCTCTTTCCGGCAGGAAGGCTTATACTGATTTTGTTCCCCTCTTCTTCGAACGGTATCTGTGCAGCTGCAGGACGGATAACAGCCTTCTGAAATGGTTCGTTTACTGTAACTTCTACCTCTGCCTTTTCATTTTCATCCAAGAAAGAAACAAAATCAAAAAATTCCGTATGATATACTCACTGTTCCTTTCCGTTTATCTTAACCTGATACAGCTCTGATACCGGAATATCTTCCACTGATTTCAGTTCATACAGTGGTTTCTCGCTTATCTTTCGCGGTACAAATTCCTGTTTTTTCATCATTATGTTTCTCCTTTATTTTAATTTATTTTTAAAATTCATAATTATGTTTGCAAACATTACTATACATTGTTTTTTATATTTAGTAAAGTGTTTTATTTGACAAGATACTTCGCCTGTTTTTATGCATTTTGTATAAGAAATTCTGTTTTTTCCAATTATCGTTTGACTTATTTGTTTGATACATATATACTATAGGTTACTAAACAACCTTATTTTGAAAGGAAACATTATGGAAAAACTTCCTGCATACAAGAAATGTTATAACAAATTAAAATCCGATATAGATAATAATGTTTATCCCATAGGTTCCTATCTTCCCACAGAAGATGAGCTTGGAAAAATGTTTTCGGTAAGCCGCACAACGGTCCGGCATGCCATTGACCTTCTGGTTAAAGACAAGCGCATAAAGGTGAAGCAGGGTGCCGGCACACAGGTTATCAATCCCAAAGAACGGGAGCTTACCAATTTTTCAAAATTTCATAACGTAATAGACATACACACTCTGTTTCCGGATGATGCTGCCCTGACCATCAGTGGAACCTGGATTGACCGTATTCCTGCAAGCAGCCAGGTTGCCAGGGCGTTGGATCTTAATGAAGGAACAGAAGTCTTCCGCCTTCAAAGAGTGGTTTTCTCCAATGAACAGCCTGTGATAATTCAGACAAATTATATCCGTATCGATTTTTTCCCGGATTTAGATACCTACCGCGAACAGCTTGTAGATCTCTATTACTTTATTCAGAAGCACTACGGAATTAAATTTGAAACCGGTGAAGAACACATCAACATCAGCTCAGCAGATTTCCTTGATGCACAGATTCTCAACATTAAACCTGGATCTCCTATTTTTTTCAACACCAGAACGGCACACTGTTCACTTGGTCCTATGGAATACCTGGAAGCCAGGATCCGTCCTGATCTGTGCCATTTCGTAGTTCGTATGAAGGAACCACCTGCATGGTACGATCTTCCCGAATTTCAAAAATCACTGGAACGTGTTTAAAAATGAATGATCAGCTTATAAAAAGGAGCGGCGCTATGTCTAAACGCATTTCAGCCCTTCCGCTTTGCTTGTTTCTATTTTGCCTGCTAATAGTTTTCCCTGCAACAGGCTGCGGTCAGAACGGCAGCTCCGGTTCCAGCGAAGAACCGCCTGTTTTTTCCCCGCTGAAGGTTCTGGTTCCGGAAGCCCCCGGGACAGACACCATAGGATATTCACCTCTGATACTGGATATTTCCAACATCAGCCAGGGATATCTGACTGCTGTTAGTGACAGTAATGGTACCACAAAAAACATCCAGCTTTCCGCAGATGACGGCGTTGTTTATTCTTATTTTGTAAGTTCCGGCGAAAGCGCTGTCATTCCTTTTACCAGCGGAAGCGGCACCTACCAGGTATCCTGCTATGAGCAGGTAAACGGCAGTCAGTATGCTGCACTTTTTGCCCAGGCCCTGGAGGTTTCCCTGGAGAATGAATTTCTCCCGTTTTTGTATCCGAACCAGTATGTAAATTTCACCCCGGACTCAGAAGCCTGCAAGCTGGCTCTTTCTCTTCTGGCAGAGGATGCCACGGAACAGGAAAGCATTGACACCGTTTTCCAGTATGTAACCCAGCACGTCACCTACGACGAGGACAAAGCAGCCACCGTTGAGACCGGCTATCTTCCTGATATAGACGAAACCCTCTCTACCGGAAAGGGAATCTGTTTTGATTATGCTGCCCTGATGACGGCAATGCTGCGAAGCCGGGATATTCCCTGTAAGCTTCAGATCGGATATGCAGGTGACATCAAGCATGCCTGGATTGATGTTTACATACGTGGAAAAGGGTGGGTGGAACAGGCAATTACCTATGACGGGGAGAAATGGAACCGCATGGATCCAACCTTTACCGCCAACAGTGAAGATGAAGAGCTTATCAATTCCTATATCGGTGACAGCGCAAATTATACGCTGCAGTTTACCCGATAGCACAACGAAAAACGCCTCGCAGGTTCATGGATTTTTTCAGGATCTGCCTGATGTTTTTTCAGAGAGGACTTTATATGATTACCAAATTAAACAATCGGGAGCTGTTCCAATTCTGTGAACAGTTTTCCATCATATTACGTTCCGGAATGTCCGCCATTGAGGGACTTGCCATCTTAAATGACGACAGCCAGACAGAACGGGGCAAAGAAATTTTGACCTTTCTTTATAAAGACATGGAGGAATCCGGCTCTCTGGCGCACGCCATGGAACAATCCGGTGCTTTTCCTGCTTCTGCTGCTGCCTATGTCCGCACCGGCGAAGAGACCGGCTGTCTGGATGAGGTTATGAAGGGTCTGTCTGCTTTCTATGCGAAGGAGATTCAGATCACAGACCAGATCCAGAGTGCAGTCGCCTATCCCCTTGTTATGCTGGGCATGATGACTGCAGTTATTGTAATTCTTCTTGTAAAGGTTCTCCCGGTTTTCCGCCAGGTTTTCCGCCAGCTTGGACTGGAAATGAGCGGGATCTCCGGTGCCCTTCTTGGAATCGGCGAAACACTTAGCCACTATTCTACTGCCTTCCTTGTTCTTCTGGCCGCGATGATCGGCTTTATCCTTTTCCTGGTTCTTCACCCAAAGGGGCAGGAACTGATCCGCAAAATCGTCTGCCGTTTTCCAGGCATGAAGGAAATTCCGGTAAATCTGGATTACAGTCGTCTTTGCCAATGTATTTCCCTGGGAATCCGAAGCGGACTTTCCCCTGAGCTTTGTGTGGAACTGGCAGGCGCTGTTGTCTCCCAGACTGAGACTAGGGAAAAGCTTGTTTCCATTCAGAAGCAGCTCGCTGAAGGATATGGATTTACAGAAGCCATCACGGAATCCGGACTTTTTAAGGCTATGGAGCTTCGTCTGATCTCCCTTGGTTTTCAGGCTGGTGCATCTGACGAAGTAATGGAAAAACTGGCTGAGCAGTATGAAGAGAAATCCACAGACTCTGTTTCCCATATTGTGTCAATTTTGGAACCTACTATTGTGATCGTCCTTTCAATTCTTGTAGGACTGGTCCTTCTTTCTGTTATGATGCCGCTGCTGGGACTGTTATCTGAAATGATCGCATAACAGCTGTAAGGGAGAGTGAAAATGGATATATTTGAAACCAGACTCATTCGTATCAGGCGGATTTTCCGCTTTATTGTTCCAATCCTGTTCGCTGCAGTCCTCTGCCTGATCTTCTATCTTGGAATTGCACGTACACAGACTGATTCCCTGGAAAAAGAACAGGTTACTTTAACGCAGGCACTTGAAGGAGGTGCCATCCGCACCTACGCCCTCACAGGCCAATATCCTCAGAGCCTGGATGAATTGCTTTCGGATTACCATATTACCTATGACTCCGAGAAATTTGTGGTAGAATATGTTCCAAACGGATCCAATCTTCTGCCATCGATCAGCGTACTTCCGGTAAATGCCAGAAAAGGAGGTGCCAGATGAATTCCAGATTTACCCGGAAGAACCACAGCATTGATTCACTGGCAGCCCTGCTGCTTTTTGCAATGTATGTGCTGTTTCTTCTATTTCTGATGCTTTTTGGTGCCGGGAACTATCAGGCCTCTGTAAAAAGCCTAGACACTAATAACAACCTTTATACAGCAGCCTCTTACATCACTACCAAGTTTCGTCAGCACGATATTCCCGGAATGACCTCCCTTACAGTGCTTCATGGAACACAGGTTCTTTGCTTTCAGGAAGCTATTGAGGGTAAAGATTACTGCACTTACATTTATTTTGATGGCAGTCACTTAAAAGAGCTTTTTACAGCATCGGATTCCCAGGCCGATCTTTCCATGGGAACCAACCTTGCACAGCTTCAGGATTTCCAAATTGACACTTTGGAAAACACTTTTTACAGAATCACATTAACGGACACAGATGGACATTGTTCCAGTTTTCTGCTTCATCCAGGGGTTCCTGCCTGATTCGCAGGCTCCTGAATTTGGGGCAGGTCACTTCTGAATGATGTGCTGAAAGGAAGTTTTTATGAAAAAAATCACTACCCATTCCAAATCCGGGCTTTTTCTTATGGAAATGATATTTGTCCTTCTTTTTTTGGGACTGACCTGCGGTGTTTGCGTAAGACTGTTTGCGGCTTCCTACATGGCAAGGGTGCATGCCCGGGAGGACTCTCATATCCAGGAGCTTATCACCAGTACCGGTGAAATTCTGGAAGGAACTGACGGCACTGTCCAAAATTTTCTGGCACTGATGCCAGATGGAGTTGCAGATCAGGACAGTATTTGCTATTATTTTGACAAGCACTGGCAGAATACTTCCGAAGAAAGCGCGGTTTATAAAATGAGGCTTGTCTGCTCTGCTTCTGACAAGGTCAAAGAAGTTCAGGTCACTTTTATAAAACTCCAGAATGCAAATGAGGAACCCAGTCTTTATGCACAGACAATTCGCTTTCCAGTTTTTTCCACAAAGGAGGGAGCAAATTCATGAAAGAAAAGAATCATCTTTTTTCCGCAACTGGAATTCCTTCCCTTTTTCTAATCTTTGGAGTTCTTATGCTGGTGATCCTGTCCTTGCTGGGCTATGGTACTTCCAGGCAGGATCTTCGCGCCAGCAGCCTTTCCCTGGAGCAGACCTCAGCCTATTATAATGCCTGCAGTGAGGCAGCTGATTTTTATTCAGATCTGGTTCAGACACTGGAAGAATTTCAGGAGCAAGCAAAAACAGAGACTGCATATTACCAGCTCGTCTCCGATCATCTGAACTCACAGGAGAATGTAAAATGGGATTCAGAGGAACATACTGCTGAATATGTGAGAGCATTTTCCGACACCCAGAGTCTGGCTGTGAAAGTTTCTGTATTCTGGACTGATCGTACGGCTGATTCCACAGCCTTTGATGCCGCTGCCTCTGATACCGCTACCTCTGATACCATTGCCTCTGATATCGTTGCCTCTGATATCGTTGCCTCTGATATCGTTGCCTCTGATATCGTTGCCTCTGATATCGTTGCCTCTAACCGTACTGTAACGAATAATGCAGGATTGGACATGACCAGCAGCAATATCGCCGGGATCCTCTCCTGGAATACGGTTGTAACTGCAGACTGGAATCCGGACAACAGCCAGTCTGTCTACAAAGGAGAATAATTTTATGGAAGAAAAAGTAAAGGCTTTTCTGGAGCTTGCCACTCAGAAAAAAGCCTCTGATATATTTATTATTGCCGGTCGTCCCCTTTCTGTAAAAATTGACGGAAAGCTCTGTACGCTGGATGGTTTTGAAGAACGGCTCATGCCTCCGGAGACAGATGAATTTATCCGGATCATTTACAAGCTTGCTCACGACCGGAATATAGAGCCTATGCTGGAAACCGGTGACGATGACTTTTCCATGGCTATCCCGGGTCTTTCAAGATTTCGTGTAAATACATACCGGCAGCGTGGTTCTCTTGCCGCTGTCATCCGTATTATTGCATTTGATCTGCCTGATCCGCAGGATCTGCACATTCCTCCGGCTGTTATGGAAGCCGCTGATCTTACCAAGGGAATGGTTCTGATCACAGGTCCTGCAGGAAGCGGAAAATCTACCACCATGGCTTGTATCATCGACAAGATCAATCACAGCCGTGAGGGACATATCATCACACTGGAAGACCCTTTGGAATACCTGCACAGACATGACAAATGCATTGTCAGCCAACGCGAGATCTGTACGGATACTGCCAATTATCTGGTTTCCCTGCGTGCCACCCTGCGTCAGAGCCCGGATGTGATCCTTCTTGGAGAAATGCGTGACCACGAGACTATCCAGACTGCCATGACTGCTGCTGAAACCGGACATCTGATTCTTTCCAGCCTTCACACTACCGGAGCAGCCAATACCATCAGCCGTATTATGGATGTTTTCGAGCCCAGCCAGCAGCATCAGATTGCCATTCAGCTTTCCATGGTTCTGCAGACTGTTATTTCCCAACAGCTGGTGCCGGATGTGAATGGACACAATATTCCGGTTTTTGAGATCATGAGGCTTACCCCTGCCATTCGAAATATGATCCGCGACAACAAGATTTATCAGATTGACGGTGTGATTGCGTCTTCCTCCCAGGCAGACATGAAATCCATGGATAACAGCCTGCTGGAGCTTTATCGAAACCGCCAGATTACAAAAGAAACTGCACTTAAATATTCATCTAATCCGGAAATGTTAAAACGGAAGCTCATGTAATGGGCTTCCGTTTTTTTCATATCCGAAGGTTGTCCTGCTGCAAAAAACTTTATAGTTTTTACTATGTGCAGACTATCTTCTATTTTACAATGCTTTACTGTAAATTCTATTTCTTTTCTGTAATTGATTTCCTACTTTCTTGTAACTGCCGCCGATGCTTTATACTTTCCCTTTACAACACCATTTGGCTCTTTTACATAAGCACGCACATAATAACGGTACTTCTTTCCTTTTTTCACCTTCGTGTCTGTCCAGGTGGAAGTTTTCCCCTTCTTAATAGTAGCGGCCAGCTTATATTTTCCGCTTCCGGTCTTCTTGTAAATGTAATAGCCATCACACTTCTTCTGTGCCTTCCACTTTAATTTCAGACCTTTCTTCGTATTGGAAACCGACGAGACCGTCTGCCTGGAGGGTGCTGATTTATACTTTCCACTGGACTTGTAACTGCTTGCCACTGTTTTCTTATCCACAGTACAATAAGCTCTTACTGTATACTCATAAACGGTAGTTGATTTTATCTTTTTATCTTTGTAGGATGTAGTAGCTGCTTTCTTTATGTTTGCAAGCTTCGTCCATTTTCCAGAGGATGTTTTCCTGTAAACCACATAGCCTGCTGCACCGGAAATCTTATTCCAGTTTACTGTATTGTAAAGTCCTGAAGAAACCTTCACCGACACAGACGGAGTGGCAAGCATTGTCTTAGCCGCAGCTTCCGCGGTATAATCGGAATATTTCGCAGTACCGTTCACCATACTGTACGCACGGATCTTGTATGTATATGTAATTCCCGGCTGAACTTTCGTATCTGTCCAGGAAGTATCCGACCAGGAGGCGGTCTCTACCTTCTGATACTCTCCGCCGGAGATTTTTCTATAGATCTGATATCCGGAAACTCCGGCTGCTTTACTCCAGGTCAGACTGATCTGGTTATAGGTGTGGGCCGCAGCCTGAAAGGAAGCAGGTCTGGTTACATTCACTGCACTGCTCAAGGTTCTTGTGTGAGCTTTAATTCTTGCACAGGCACTTGGACTTGTTTTGGAAAAATCACTCCATCCATTTTTTTCATGATAACAGAAGCTCTGATCCGCCTCCAGGCCAGCCTGAAACTCCACCCAGTCATAAGCACTGTTGGTCTCGCACAGATATTCCACTGTATCGGAACCGATATTGGTGATCACTACCGAATAAAGGGTTCCATTCATCAGATTTACCTCTGGCACTTCTACTGTGGAAATACCGGCATGTTTCTGATAAAAAGTAACCGGATTGGCATAGGCCGGAGTTCCGCTTACCGGATTGCTCTTATCCTTCAGATTTGTATAGATCTGAATGCTGTAGCTTCCTCCGTCAGTGTAAGTAGCCAGGACCACTTCTCCAAGGGCTTCTCCGTTCCCATTTCCGGCTTTTGCCTGAAAAACATTGGCAATGGAGGAAATCCCACTGCTGCCGGAAGGATATAGCTTCAGTTTGCTCAGTGCACTGGAACCATCATAGAAATAGTTGTTCCGGTACTTCGGACTGGTGGTGGCCTCTGCTGCTACAATATTGTAATTACATTTATTCTCATAGGAAATATAAAAATAACCGGCTTCTCCCCAGTCATCTCCCCAGCTGTTTCTGGCGATCCATGCCCCGTTTGAAGTAACATTGCTGGCAGAATTGAAATTTTCCCTGGAATAATTGTCATCCCATCCAATCAGGGTTATTGCATGATTCACGCCTGCACTTCCCGGGTAGCTGTATGCATACGTATACGGATTATAATAGGTATCATACATTCCAAAGGACATGGAAACAGATCCATATTCTGATATCAGACTTTTAATGTTATTTACAGAATAAGAGGAAAACGCTGCATTTTCCAGATATGCTGTGGTCTGGTATGCCATTTGGGAGGACGGCACCTTGTCAGAGTCCAGGGTATGATCTGCATTTGTCTCATAAGGAATCTGTGACTCCAGTGCCATACCACTCCACGTACTCAGAAAAATAGCAGCCAGGGTCTGATTTCCTCCCTCTCTGTAGGAATGAAGAACCTCGTTTTTGTCATTAGCTGTATTTCCAAGAGGATCGTTCATTCGGTGGGCAAAGAAATATGCCAGATGTTCTTCTGACAGATCAAACAGCCCAGCTCCTGCCTGCAAAAATGAGATTTCCAGGTTGGCAGCCAATGTGTATGCCCAGCACATATTGGAAGGCTTTTGATTCCTTACCGGGATGGAAAGACTGCTTCGGGGATCGTATTTCGCAGGATAAGACGCAGCTCTGGCAGCACCTACGCTTCCTATATCGCCGTTCCCGCTGCCGGATGGCGGGTCTACATAGCTTAAGGGCTCCAGCTCACGGATCGGCTCCAGCTGAGCCTCAATCTCCTCATCAGTCAGATTATCTTCACTTTTCTCTTCTTCGGCAGAATCCGGATCCATGCTGCCAAAACCGGAAGATTGTTCCTGAAGTTCATCAGTACCACCATCTGAGAAACCGTCTGACAGGTCTTCCGATTGGGAGGGATTTCCATCTGTCATGCCTGTGAAGCTGGCATTGCCTGACCAACCGGCATCGTTTTCCGTACTTCCATTGCCAGCCTGGCTGTCATCGCCTTCTGCACTTCCATTGCCAGCCTGACTGGCATCGCCTTCTGCACTTCCATTGCCAGCCTGGCGGTCATCGTCTAAAGTGCTTCCGCTCCCTGACTGATCATCACCTGCTGAAAAATCATCCTGCACATAAGACTCTTCCACAGCCATCTCATCCGAAGACACAGCTGATACAGCGTCTCCTGCGCTTTCCATTTCCGCACTTTCCGTCCAGACCATACTCTGCCCGACAATATCTGCTGCCTGAATGGGCAAGCCTGTAAAAATCAGGGACTGGGCAAGTAACAGACTTACAGCTGCTTTTTTCAATAATTTCTTATATTTCATATTTACTCCTGTCGTTCTGAGCTTCCTGTTCCGGAGTATTTTTCACACAGGCTCCAGAGCGTATTAAAAAATCACCAGAACAGAATTTTCGTTCAAACAGATATTTTTCACTTATTTATGATTTTTTAGATATTTTTCCAGAAAATGTATTAATTTCTCCATTTCTTCCTGAGTCCCTACCGTGATCCGCAAATGATTGTCAATCCTCGGCTTCGGGAAGTATCTTACATAAATATGCTCCTGACGAAGGGCCTCAAAAATTTCTTTGGCCGGACAGCTTTTGTGAGAAGCAAAGATAAAGTTGGTCTTAGAATCCGGGAATGTGAAACCAAGGGCAGCCAGTTCTTTCTTCGCCCATTCTCTGGTAGCAATAATCTTCTCACAGGTTTCTGTAAAATATGCCTTATCCTGGATAGCTGCCACACCGGTTGCAAGAGTGGTACGATCCATAGTGTAGGAATTGAAGGAATATTTTACATCGTTCAGAAAACTGATCAGCTGTGGATGGCCGCACGCAAAGCCGATACGCATTCCAGCCATGGAACGGGATTTGGAGAAGGTCTGAACTACCAGGAGATTGTCATATTTCTCTATAAGCTCCAGTGCTGATTTCGCTCCGAAATCTACATATGCTTCATCTACGATCACAATGACGTCCCGGTTGTGTAAGAGAATCTCCTCGATGTCACCGAGGGGCAGCTCCACGCCTGTAGGTGCATTGGGGTTCGGAAAAATAATTCCACCGTTTTCTCCGAAGTAATCTTCTTTGCGGATACAGAAGTTCTCATCGAGAGCTTTACATTCATATGGGATTCTGAAAAGATCCGCCCATACGTCATAGAAAGAATAGGTGATATCTGGAAAAAGGATCGGTTTATCTGAGTTAAAGAAGGTGAGGAAGCTCATGGCAAGTACATCATCTGAGCCAACACCTACAAAAACCTGCTCGTCTTTCAGTCCATAGTTCCGGGCAATTGCATGTACCAGATCGCCAGCTGTAGGATCCGGATAAAGGCGGAGGGTATCTGGCTGAATCCCGTGTAATGCTTTCTCCACGCCTGGTGCAGGGGGATATGGGTTCTCGTTTGTGTTCAGCTTGATCATGTCCGGCTGATTGGGCTGCTCGCCGGGTGTATAAGGTACTACTTTACGAATGTTTGCTTCCCATGTATTCATTTCGGTCCATCCTCGCTTCTTCGTATTTTTATTATAATTTCTTTTTGAAAAAATCTGTAGTATGCATGTTTCTGCATAGTTATTAGTATTTTACTTTTTTCCTTGGAGTTTGTCAAATTTCGCTGTGGGGTGTTGCGGTGCTTCTTTCTGCGGTTATATTGCTATTTAATGTGTTGAAAGTTATTCAATGCGTCCCTCCTGAAGAACTTTTTAACCATAAAAAAGCCCTTTAGGAATTTTTATTGACTTCCTAAAGAGCTTTCAATATACAATCTTATTAACCTGCCAGGTGAAGGATTCCGATGAGGAATACCCAGCCAAGTCCATAATATGTCACAACAGCAACAAGGTCGTTGACGGTGGTGATCAATGGACCAGAGGCTACGGCTGGGTCTACGCCTACTTTTTTGAAAAACAGAGGGATACAGGTACCTACGGCACTGGAGATCAGCATTGCAAGGAGCAGGGCAACTCCGATGCAGCCGGATACGGCGTATGCAAATACCAAAGTCTTTCCTTTAAATAAGTAAATGTAAAGTCCAATGAGTACAAAGGACAATATACCAAGCAACGCACCATTGCAAAGACCAATCCGCATTTCTTTAAATACAAGTTCCAGCTTCTGCTTGCCGGTGAGGGACTCATCCATCAGGACACGGATGGTAACAGCCAGGGACTGCGTACCGACGTTTCCGGCCATATCCAATATAAGGGACTGGAAGGCCATGATGATGGGAAGCTGGGTAACTACGTTCTCAAAGACACCAACTACAGAGGATACAACCATTCCAAGACCAAGAAGAACGATCAGCCATGGCATACGTTTCTTCATACTCTCTTTCAGCGGCTCCTTCAGATCTTCCTCTGCGGTAAGACCTGCCAGCATGGCGTAATCCTCTCCCATTTCATCATCAACCAGGTCGATGATATTGGAAGATGTGATAACACCTAAAAGGCGGTTGTCATTATCCAGCACGGGGATGGAATCCTCGGAATACGCTTTCAGTTCTTCGATACAGTCGTCAATATCCTCTTCGGCATATACATATGGGTAAGAGGTTGCCACCAGATCTTCCAGGGATTTATCCTGTCTTGCAATGATCAGGTCTTTCAGATCAATGGCTCCGTAAAATTTCTGTGACTCGGTTACCACAAAGATTGTGGAAATATTATCGTTCTTAGCAGCCTGTTCTACAAGGCTGTTCATAGCCTGCTTCACAGTCAGGTTCTCACGAATGATAATGCAATTGGTCGTCATGCGGCTGCCGATTTCATCCTCATCAAAGGAAGCAATCATCTCAATATCGTGGCGGACATCATCGTCCATTAATTCGAACAGCAATTTCTTTTTGGCTTTATCAATCTTATGAAGAACCTCTACAAGGGCATCGGTCTCCATACGTGAAAGAATGGCTGCACCTTTTTTCACATCCATCTCTTTCACATATTCTGCTGCATTATCTGAGTCCGTATACTCAAAAACATCGGACAGCATATTCAGGTCCAGAATACGGTACAGTTTGCAGCGTTCCTGAACAGTCAGCCTCGGCATTGCATCTGCAATGTCATTGGCATGAAAATCTCCCAGCTTATCGCTCATAGCTGCCGGAGAGGTATTACTTCTTACTACAGCCAGAATATCCTGGGTGTAGTCCTGCACTCTTTTCTCCATCCTACTTTCTCCAATCTGACAATAAGACAGTTCACCATTTCCAGGTGTTTATCTTATGTATTTTTGACAGACTTATACAAAGTCCATTTTTACGGACAGTAAAATCCGTATTTAAACAGAATATAAGCGTATAGCTTTTCTGTTCTTTGAGCGTGTTTGAAAAAGGTTTTCTGCAAGATGTACGTCACAATTTGTGGGAGATTTTACCAGAATGAGGGCACCATAGTGGGCTACGGCAACCGAATTCGGGTAAAATATACTGCAAAATGGAGCGCAGATTGCGGAAATGCTTTTTCAAACAGGTTCTAGGGAATATTGGATTCTTCTGAAGAACTCATAGGATAGAAAAAAGAAATGAAACAGTGTTCTTAAGCGCAATGCGCCTTTTACATGAAAAGAAGAACAGAATGTGCGCGATGCTCATCTGTCATTTCGTTTTTCCATCCTATGCAACTACTTCGCCCATGAGAATCGCAACTATCCATTCTGTTCACCTGCCTTTGTTCTTAGATTTTGTGGGAATATATTTTATTCCCACAGGTCATTCTAACTGCTTTTATACAAAAAATCAATTCCTATTTTGCTATTTACCTGATTTTTCACCTGATTTTTTCAGGTTTCTTTCCATTTCTTTACATAGCTGTCATTTTTCTGTGGACAAATAGAAAAAGAGAGACGGCAAAAGCCGTCTCAAAAGAATCAACACGCTATAAATTACAGTAACTGGCGCAATGGTCTTATTATAATTCTTAATACTCCATAGAACAGCTTCTTCTGCCAGTTCAGCTCTTTCGTTTCGTACTGTGCTCCTTCGGTCTCCTGTCCGTTTGACAGAACTTCTTTACTTTTTTCTATGTAAGTACCTTCCGTGAACTGAATCTGCTGATTCAGTTCTTTGCTGTCGATAACAAGCATTAATTCCGTATCCAGATAAGTACTTCTCATGTCCAGGTTATAGGATCCAACGATAGAGAGTCGGTCATCAAGCAGGACTGCTTTGGTGTGAACTGGAACCTCGTTCATCAGCTCATAGACATCGGCACCGGTATTCAGAATTTTCTTTTTCTGATTCAGGTAGTCGGTGCATCCCCAGGGGTTGGAGCCTTTCTCTACTGCGTTAAGAATGATCTTTAACTGGGCATGGGACGCGATCTCATTTAAAGTGTCGTACATGTATCCGTTGCAGATCACATATGGGGTCTGGATCGTTACATTTTCTGCGTTCTGCGCCAGATAGCGGATTGTCTGAAGTACCAGGGGCGTTTTTGGACCTGCATGGGTTCCGTTGTTGACAAGCGTAATTTTATTCGCCGGAATGGTATCCTCCTGCCAGGAGCTGTAATCTTCAATATCGGTGTATTTTTCTTTCAGGGAAGCGTAACGCATTTCTAAAGACTGGTACTGTTTTTCGTACTTTGAAAGCTTTTCCTCTGTCTCGTCTGTTATCTCATTTTCAGCATTCGATTTTCCATTCACAATATCAGAGTTTTTCAAATTACTTTCTGAACCCTCACTGTCGTCTGCTGCTTCTTCTAACACAGAAATTTCCGAACTATTCTTTTTTCTTCCCCCCTTTATTTTCACGCAACCTTCATTCCAAATCTGCTGAAAATATGCTTCCAGGTCCTGCAAGGATTCACCTTTGCCGTTTGTTGTATCGCATACCAGAATATCCCGATCCACATTGATATCTGTGGTATAATCTCCAAGGAAAATATCATTGCTGTTGCGGCCACCAAGCAGATACATTTTGTCATCCACAATCACATATTTATCATGCATACGGTAATTGAGCTTAAATAAGCCAACCGGGCTCACCGGGTTGTAAACACCTACCTCCACATTTTCCCGCGACGCAAGTGCCTGAAATTCCTTGCTTCCATTCAAGAACAACTGCTGGTAAATTCCGTCAATTAAGAGCTTGATTTCCACACCTTTTTCAGCAGCGTGATCCAATGCTGCAAGAAGATCTGTTCCGCTTTCATCTGCCCGCAGATCAAAGGTTGCCAGAACAATACTCTTCTTCGCTGCTCCAATCATCCGCAGTCTCCACAAAAGTGCCTCTTCATTGTCATCAATACAGCGGATCCGTTCGCCCCCTGGCGTATCGGAAGTAAATTCTGTCTGTTTCAGCGTTTCCGCAAATTTTTCATCTGGCTTCCTGCAATACAGCGGCGCAAAAACATTTACCAGTACTACAATAAGTAAAAACCATAAAAATATATTCCGTATTCGTTTTAGATTTTTCTTTATCGTTATACACCCTTTCTAAAATCAACATTCCCACAAATATTTCTTCAAATCTACACAACCATTTTCTTTCAGAGTAACTCCTTCCCCTTTCAGCAGCCACTCCTGCTCTGTCCACCCCGGCGCCAGCCTCCCCATATGGTTCACCACCCGATGGCAGGGAAACTTCCCATAGTTCTCTGCATGTGACAACACTCTCGCCACCAATCTGGAATTCTTCTCCCGCCCGATCAGCTTCGCGATCTGTCCATAGGTTGCCACTCTCCCCGCCGGAATTTCCTCCACCACGGAAAGAATCTCATAGGCAAGATCATCGTTTAATTTGGAGATATTTTCTTTGCGCTTGTTTGTTTTCAGTAAATCTGAAAAGGGATCGTCAATCATAACTTTTGTCACCTACTTTTATTCATTTCTATTTTGTCATGTAGTATTTCAACTGCTAGAGCCTGTTTGAAAAACATTGTAAGTTGTTCATTTTAACCAAATTAATATTGAAGCGATACATATAAATCCCAAGAAAGTTAAAGCCAGCTTATCATAGCGGGTGGCAATTCGACGATATGCTTTCAATTTGAGAAAATAATTTTCTACCAAATGTCTCTCTTTGTAAAGCCACCAATCGCAATGGCGTTCAAATTTAGCACCTTTTCTAGAAGGAATCGTTGGTTCTCCTCCATGGGCATAGATATAATCAATTAGATTGCTACAGTCGTATCCACGATCTGCCAATACATTACTTCCATTGGGATTGACATGATCCAGCAAAGGGATTGCGTAATTGATATCGTTACGCTGCCCTTCACTGATCATAAAATAAACCGGATAACCGTATGCATGTACAACTGCATGGATTTTTGTGCTGGCTCCACCACGGCTGTGTCCGATTTCGTTTGGTGGCCCCCTTTTTTTGCTCCAGCACTATGCTGATGAGCTTTGACAATAGAAGCGTCAATTGACAGTTCTGTTAATTCGGCTTCTAAGCTCAAAACACGAAAAATATTATCAAGGGTGCCGTCTTCAATCCATTTACGGAAATGGGAATAAACAGTTTGCCAGGAACCATAACGTTCTGGAAGGTCTCGCCATGGAGCTCCGCTACGAGCAATCCAAACAATTCCATTCAGAATTGTCCGGCTGCACTTTTGGGGGCGTCCCTGTTTTCCGGAATTTTCAGGCGGCAGTAATGGAGCTATACAGTTCCATTCTTCATCAGTTAATTCGTATCGTCTCAACATAATTAACACCCCTTTTTCTTTATTCTAACATGAAAATGGGTATTAGAATATATGTTTTGTGCAACTTTTATTTTTCAAACAGGCTCTAGCGTAGGCGTAATCGACAGGGAAAATTATGTTGTACTCATTTGGACAATTTGAATATAAGACTCCCTCGTAAATCAAAATGCCATCACACCGACTACTCCAAGTGTGATGGCATATGCCTTCTTTCTGTATTTTCCTACTTGATTTACGGATGGGTAATTGAATGTTCCCGCCGGGGTATCACAGATACTGGCTAAACTCTATCTTTTCCTTATTCGGTCCCTTAATTGTGAAAAATCTGACTCCGTTTTCCCAGAATGGTAAAAAATGGATCGTATCCCTGGTGGTATTTAAACCAGCATGGTTGATCAGTTCATATACTTTTTCGATGTCTTTTACATCAATTGCAACGTGATCTATAGCGCCTGATTCCATTTTAGCAGCTTTATTCTCATATGTCTCAATTACCAGATTATTCAGCTTGAGGAATGCAACTTTCTCATTTGCTTCCTCGTTGACAGTTTGCAAAGCGACCTCGAATCCAAGCCTTCTATAAAATTCAACGGTTGTTTCTATATCATTTGTAGGAATTCCCACATGCTGAATTCCATTTAACTGCTTCCTTAACATTATTTCTCCTCCTTTTTTTCTCATATAACAGCCCGGCTTCAGCCAGTTTTTCTAAAATCCGCCTCTTTTCCACTTCCGTCTCAACTGGAATCTGCAATTCTCCATATGCAAAATCCGGCAAGCTTAAGACTCCAAGCATGGATTTCGCGTCCACAATATAGCGTCCATAACAAAGATCCACATCGCAGGAAATTGATTCTGCAATACTGACCAATTTACTTGCATTCTGCATAGTTCCCAATGTTACTTTTATTTTCATCGCTTTCACACTCCTACGCAAACAGACTAATCACAATAGCACAGACCAGACCTGTAATTCCAATAATGGTTTCCATCATGGTCCAGGATTTCAAAGTCGTTTTCTCATCAATCTCAAGAAGGGAACTGACCAGCCAGAAGCCTGAATCATTTACATGACTGAAAGCAGTTGCTCCTCCGTTGATGGCACAGACCATGGCAGCCAGATAAAGTGGTGACAGTCCTGCTACTCCAGGCATAGCGGCCATGATTCCAGCTGCCATTGTCATGGCTACCACAGCAGCTCCAACGGACGAGCGGATCAGTGCTGCAATGAGAAAAGCAATCAATACTAACGGAAGTCCGCTTTTTTCAAGGGCTGGTCCAATAATATTTCCCATTCCGCAGTCCTGAAGCACCCAGCGGACAATTCCGCCGCCAGTAATTACCAGTAGGATTTGTCCTGTAGGGCGCAGGGAACGATCCAGAATTTTCTTTAACTGCTCTCCATCATATCCCTGTTTTTTTCCAAGGAAGTACATGGCACACAACACAGCAATGATCAGCGCTACAAATGGAGTTCCCAGAAATTCCAGCACTGGTCTCGCCGGAGCAATACCAGGAATATAAGTTGAAAGTGTGTTACACAAAATCAGTACCAATGGTACAAGGATAATACATAACACTGTAGAAAACTTCGGAAGATTTCCTTCTTCGGCTTCCCGAACTTCCTGAATATTTGAAGGAAGTCCTGCATCAATTTTACTTCCGATAAATTTTGACCATAAAATACCTGCAAAAATCAGTGACAAAATTCCAACAGGCACACCTACTGCGATCATAATGCCAAGATCCACGTTCAGCATATTTGCCACCAGGACAGAGCCTGCTGATGGCGGAATAAATGCAAAGCCTGTGGCAAGTCCAGCCAGAAGAGGGATCACATAATATAAAGTAGATTTCTTTGTCTTTTTTGCAAGTCCGAATGCCAGTGGAATGAGAATCACCACGCCAGCCTCAAAGAATACGGTTGTACCAACTACCAGCCCTGTGATTCCCAATGCAATTCCAGATTTTTTCTCACCGAATTTATTGATCAAAGTCTGGGCAACACATTGTGCACCTCCTGATACTTCCAGGATTCCTCCAAACAAAGAGCCAAGTCCAATTAATAGGACAATTCCCTGCAAGGTATCCCCCGCACCTTTTTCCACTGTACTTACCAGGGTTGGAACCGGCATTCCGGCTCCAAGCCCAATAACCAATGCTGAAATCAGCAGTGATAAAATCGGATGAATCTTAAATTTAATGATAAGAAGCAGAAGCAATATAATTCCTGTCCCTGCCGCGATCAGCAGTCTGGCTGACTCTGCCACAAATACCGGTTCTGTCATTTTGTATTTCCTCCCCAAATTTCTCATTCAATAGTCTACAGTTAAACAGATAACAACACCCGCATTTTTGCTATCCTATATTCGGGACTTATCAGCATAGTGCATCCCAGATAAATTTATTACGCTGTAACATATTTATGAATTGTAGCTCTCACAACTCCCGGCCCTGCGATCATTTCCCTGAACATGTTCTCAATCTTCTCTCCCACACCAGCTTTATAAAGATCTGTGAAAAACAAACGCTCGTTAGAAAGGATCGGCTTCAGCTGATCTTTAAAGGTCTCAGGCTTTCCAGTAACAATATCTTTCAACTGTTCCTGAAGCTCTTCATTCATCGGATCTGGTGCCAGTTCGTATTTATTCCCTGCATCATCCACTGCCAGCATATATCTTAACCAGCCCGCGATTCCAAGAGGAATTGCTGTGAGCTTAGATGCATTCCCGAATCTCTTCACATATGCCTTTACAGTCTCTCCAAAACGGATTCCAACCATCTGGGATACATCCACAGCAAGACGAAGGTTGGTATCGCCAAGGTATTCATTTGGAAAACGATCGTTAAAAAGCTCATCCACAAATGCCTGTGGGGAAAGGATTCCAGGATCAGCAACTACCGGAAGACCCTCACCATAGGCTACCATACGTGCCATTTTCATCATGTCTTCATTTGTATTCAGCATATGGGCAAAAAGGTCATATCCAAGAACCACGCCAAGAGGACCAGTTGCAGAATGAACCGGATTCAGACATACCGTTACTTTCATCCGCTCAGAAAGGTTTACTGTATTTCTGTCTGCCATGTATACGCCGAAGCCTTTTTCCAGAGCAGGACGTCCATTGGGAAAACTGTCCTCGATTACAAGATACTGTGGTTTCTCAGCATTTACAAATGGTGCAATGTATGTTTTCTTGCTTGTGATAACAGGCTGCATGCTTTCTACGCCAAGCTTCTCAAGGTCAGCTGCAATCTGCTCACTGGGACGAGGTGTGATCTTATCGATCATGGTCCATGGGAAAGCAACCACTTTCTCATCACTTACATAGCTTATAAATCCATCATCTACAAATCCGGCTTTCTTCCATTCTTCTGTCATAGTCAGCACAGACTCACGAAGCTTCGCACCATTCTGGGAGCAATTGTCCATGGATACAAGAGCGATCGGATATTCGCCTGCTTTATATCTCTCGTAGAGCATTGCCACCAGAACTGCCATGGCACCTGTGGCCTTATCCGGACCATTCTGGATATCAGCCTGTACAAATGGTAACCAGGTTCCGTCAGCTTTATGTAATGCATATCCTTTTTCCGTGATGGTAAAGGATACCATCTGAAGGGATTTACTGGTAAAAATTTCTTTCAGACGGTTCCACTGAGCCAGTTCTGAAGACTGAGCTTTTACAGCTTCTGCCAGAGCGCCCAGAACCTTATATTCACGGGTTCCGTCTCCATGAAGGATTACATTTAATCCAAGATTGTCATATGGTTCATAAATCTTATCCACTACATCATAGTCAAAGGTCTCCACACAGGTGATTCCTCTGTCCAGAATTCCCTCTTCCAGAAGTCCGTCTGCAATACCACCGATAAATACACGGAAAATATTGCCGATTCCAAAATGTACCCATACCGGAGCTTCTTTCGCTTTGGCAGATATTTTCTCCACATCATAACCTGGAAGCTGAATTCCTGCATTTTCCCATGCTTCATGCTCTTTGATTCCGTTTAATGTTAATTTCATGTTCTGTTCCTCCCTAATTTTCTTATTGTACAGATCTGATTCTCAATCCCAATCTGTTTTGTTGTTCTTTATGTTTCTTTTTGTTTTAACTTATGTGTATGTCTTAATTGCAAGTTGAGTATATATCTTTTCTTTTCAAAAATCCATTGACAGAAATTCTAATTTTTGTTTCTAATTTTTGTATGGTTTTACCAGTAATTTTCTGCTTATTGCTTTTTTAACTGTTCTATACTAAAATGCAAGTAAGACTTAACATTATCTGATAAAGTAAAGATTACATGATTATTGTTCACTTCATAGTCTGCAATACAAGCTTTGTTACCAATGGACAGTAACATTACCTATTTGAATATTTATTAGCAGTCACTAACCTTATGTTGTACTAAAGACATAACCAGGAGACCATCATGAGTGAAAAAGGATTAACCACCATTGCTTTAAAGAAAATAAACCGTTCCAAAATTTACCAATACATTTACCGGAGCAAACTGACCTCAAAGCTACAGATCGTTCAAGATCTGCAGATGGGTCTGTCTACTGTCAGCCAGAATTTAAATCTTCTGGAAAATGAAGGGCTGATTGAGAAAAATGGTTACTTTGATTCCACCGGAGGACGAAAGGCCAATGCCATTCAGATTGTTTCGGATTTCAGAATTTCCATTGGTGTTGGAATATTAAAAAATATGTTTCATATCACCGCCATTGATCTGTACGGAAACACGGTCTATACGGATACAATTCCGCTTACCTACTCAAACACAGCTGCGTATTACCAGCAGATCACTGACAAAGTCAAGGACTTTATTGAAAAAAACCAGTATCCGGAAGACAAAATTCTTGGTGTTTCCATTGCTACCCAGGGAATCACCTCCCCGGACAATACCACTGTTATTTACGGAAACATTATGAACAACACCGGTATGCGTCTGAAGGATTTTTCCAGGCATCTGCCCTATCCCTGCCATCTGGAGCATGACTCCAAATCAGCTGCTTTTCTGGAATTATGGAATCATCCGGAGCTTGACAGTGCTGTTGTTTTTTTATTGAATCGAAATCTTGGCGGTGCCATTATCACCAATCACCAGATTCACCAGGGATGTTCTATGCACAGCGGAACAATCGAGCATATATGCGTCAACCCTGACGGACCGCTTTGCTACTGCGGAAACCGGGGCTGTCTGGAAACCTATTGCTCTGCCAACTCCTTGGAACAGGCCAGCGGCATGACTATAAAGGAATTTTTTCCTCTTTTAAGAGAAAAAAAATCCCCCCAGCTTATACAAATCTGGGAGGATTATCTGAAACATCTGGCTTTTGCAATGAAAAACCTGAATCTGGTTATTGATGCACCCATCATTATCAGTGGATATCTTGCACCTTATTTTACAGAAGAAGACACCGATTATCTGTTGGAACAGATTAATTCCATGACTCCTTTTGAACTGGAAAAAGAACAGCTTCTTGTGGGAACTCATGGGCAGTATACGCCAGCGATTGGGGCTGCACTATTTTATGTGAAGGAATTTATCCATTCAGTTTGACTGTTTAAAATCAAGTTAAAACAAAACACGGATTAGGAATGAGTCCCAGTAAATTTCGCCCAAGCATGTAATTACACATTTTTCTTGACAAAATTTTATCCTCTTATTATAATTACCATCGTTAATTAACTGTGGTAATTATTTTTTTGTAAGGAGAAAGACCTATGGACATTGAACTTATCAAGCGGATGATGGATGCCTGTTATCAGGGCAAGCGAATCCGGGATATGCTGCCGCCTCTGCCAGATGGAGTTGCATCTTCTTTTATTCAATATCTGGATATCATTGAAAAACTGGAAAAACAGGGTATTCGAGTGAAGATATCCGATGTAAGTGACGCTCTTTCCCTCCCACGTCCCGGTGTAACCCGTACAGTGAAGGACATGGAAGCCAAAGGCTATGTGAAAAAGCTTGCATCTGCAGAGGACGGCCGGATTACCTATCTGACTGTTACAGAAGCCGGAAAAGCCCTTTCAGAGAAGTACAACAAACAGTACTTTACTATTCTATCCGGTTATGTAGACAGTATTCCAGAGGAGGACATTCTATGTACCATCCGGACCATGGAGAAATTTTATAAGATTATGTGTGAAAGGAGAATTGACCTTGACAAATGAAAAAAATGATTTTACACAGGGAAGCATTCTGAAAAAGCTTGCCCTTTTTATGCTGCCGATTCTTGGTGCCCTTATACTGCAGGCAGCATATGGTGCAGTAGACCTTCTGGTAGTTGGACGCTTCGGCTCTACATCCGGACTGTCTGCTGTTTCTACCGGCAGTCAGGTATTGAACCTTGTGACTTTTGTGGTAACACAGTTTGCTATGGGAATCACAGTCCTCATAGCCCGCTATCTTGGCGAAAAAAAGCCGGAACGGATTGGCTCTGTCATTGGCGGTGCTGCAGTTGTTTTTGCTGTCATTTCTGCCATACTTTTTATTGTAATGATTGCTTTCGCCCACCCTATTTCCGTGCTTATGCAGGCTCCTGAGGAGGCTGTTTCACTTACCACAAGCTATGTAAGAATCTGTGGAAGCGGTATTTTCTTCATTGTTGCCTATAACCTGCTTTCTGCTATTTTCCGCGGGCTTGGTGACAGTAAATCGCCGCTTTTATTTGTTCTGGTAGCCTGTATTGTAAATATTTTCGGAGATTTATTTCTGGTTGCAGGGCTTCATCTGGATGCCGCCGGTGCAGCTCTCGCAACCGTTTTCGCCCAGGCGGTCAGTGTAGTATGTGCAATCGTCATCCTGCTGAAAAAGGAGCTGCCCTTTTCCATCCAAAAATCCGACTTCCGTTTTAATTCCCAATGTAAACGATTTCTGGGAATCGGACTGCCTCTGGCTCTCCAGGAATTTCTTACCCAGATGTCCTTCCTGGCACTTTGTGCATTTGTAAACAGATTGGGGCTGGAAGCCTCCTCCGGATATGGGGTTGCCTGCAAAATTGTAAACTTTGCCATGCTGATTCCAAGCGCACTGATGCAGTCCATGGCATCCTTCGTTTCCCAGAACGTAGGCGCAGGAAAGCCAAAGCGTGCAAAGCATTCTATGTTCACCGGAATCGGAGTCGGACTGCTATTCGGATGTCTGGTTTTTGTTCTGATTCTATTGAAGGGTGATATACTTGCCAGCCTGTTCTCAACTGATGCAGCAGTTATCCAGAAAGGCTTTGAGTATTTGAAGGGCTTCGCACCTGAAACAATTTTAACAGCAATTATGTTTAGTATGGTTGGTTATTTTAACGGAAATAATCAGACCTTGTGGGTTATGTTTCAGGGATTGTTCCAGACACTTCTGGTGCGTCTTCCAATGTCATATTATATGAGCATTCAGCCTGATGCCAGCCTGACAAAAATCGGCCTGGCGGCACCTGCCTCCACACTGGTAGGCATTTTGCTTAATGTAATTTTCTTTCTGTACTTCAACAAAAAAATCAATAACAGGCAATAAGTAAAAAAACAGTCCCCTACGCAGTCTGTAAAATGTACTGCGTTGGGGACTTATTTTATGACGGGGTTATTCTTATTATGCCCGTTCTGCTTTCTTTTCAGTTTCCGGTTTTTCCAAAAGCTTCTTAATACCCTGGATTGCAACCAGCACACCCAGTATTAACAGTAATACTGCAAATATCAGCTGTAAAGAATTTCCAAGATCCAGACCTGTTGTTACAAATGCTTTGGAAAGCTTTACAATTGTCATTCCAAGTGCGGTAAAGGTAACTGCCATCATAAATACCATTGGTACCCAGAGCATCCAGCCCTGACGCTTGGTCTTCTTTAAGAATACGGCGCAGGCTACCAGTGCAAGTACGGATAACAACTGGTTTGCAGAACCGAACAACGGCCAGATTTCCGCATATCCAACCTTTGTAAGCAGGTAAGCAAGTACAAGTGTAATGATGGTTGCAAAGTATTTGTTTGTTACTACTTTCTGGAATGGACTCATATTTTTCTCATCTGTGTCAGAATCAAGGAAAAATTCCTGGAAAGACAGACGTCCTACTCTGGCTACAGAGTCAAGTGATGTAAGCGCAAATGCGGATACTGCAAGGTTGATCAGAGTGAACACAAGGGAGTGAGGCAAACCGATCACAGAAAGGAAGTTTGCAATCGCACCTGCGAAAATCTGCGGCTGGGTGGTAAGTCCCTGTGCTGCTGCCTCGCCCTGTCCAAAGGATGCAACTGCGATCAATGCGATGATTGCAAGCATACTTTCCATAAGCATTGCACCAAAGGAAACTGGAAGCATGTTCTTTTCATTTTTAATCTGCTTGGAAGCAGTACCGGAAGATACCAGAGAGTGAAAACCGGAAACTGCACCACAGGCAATTGTTACAAATAAGATTGGGAACATGTACTGTCCATCTACGTTAAAGCTTGTAAACGCCTGAAGGTTACATGCCGGGTTTGCTGCAAATACACCGATAACAGCGCCCACGATCATGAAAATCAGCAGATAGCTGTTCAGATAATCACGTGGCTGAAGCAGCGCCCATACAGGAGCTACACTGGCAATCAGAATATATACAAAGATAATAATGTGCCAGGTTCCAAGGCTTACATACATTGGGAACTGCAGTCCCAGCACAATTGCTGCAACCAACAGCACAATTGCAAAAGCAGTATTTACCCATTTATTGAACTTTGTGTACTTCAGGAAAAATCCAAGTCCAACTGCTTCAAAAATGAATAACATGGAAGTTGTTGCAACAGCTCCGTTTGCCACTACCTTTGTCACTTCTCCTGCATCATTTGTGGCAAATCCGTTAAAGGTTCCGGCTACAACATCTGCGAATGCCGCAACAACCAGAATACAGAACAGCCAGCAGAATAAAAGGAATAATTTTTTTCCAAGTTTTCCAATGTACGCTTCAATAATGTATCCGATTGTACGTCCTTTGTTCTTTACAGAGGCATACATAGATGCAAAGTCCTGAACTGCTCCAAAGAACACACCACCGATCAGAATCCAAAGCAGTACCGGAAGCCATCCAAAAATTGCAGCCTGGATTGGTCCGTTGATCGGGCCGGCACCGGCAATGGATGCAAACTGATGTCCAAATACTACATTGGTATCGGCCGGTACATAATCAACTCCATCCTCCATTTCGTAAGCCGGAGTTTTTGCTTTCGGGTCAATTCCCCATTTGTTCTGGAGGTAACGGCCATACAGAAGATAGGCGCCGCCCAGAACTACGATAGCGATTACCATCATCATAATTCCACTCATAATCTTTCTCCTCGTCTTTCATTTGTAGTCAAGTGGTTAATATATAAAAAACGCCCTTGCTATCCAATGGATAACAAAGGCGGAATTTCCGTGGTACCACTTTGTATTATCGTATCTATTACTAAATACGACCACTCATTGCTGTCTGTATAAACAGCTTCTTCTGTAACGTGAAGACTACGTCCCGGCTTACTGAAATTAGTTATTATTTTTTCAGCGGGATGCTCCCAGGTGATACCACAAAATACCTTCTGCCGCCTCTCACCAGTCTGCGGCTCTCTGTGTTCCGGTTATCTTTTGTAATTTGTCCTGTTCAATGCATTTCTCTTTATCTAACTAAAGTTTTACTACTTTTTTTAGAAAATTGCAATACATTTTTTGTATATATTATACGATTTTATCGATCTGTTTTTGTGTATTTTCACCGACCGGTATCAGTATCTTCAGATCAAACCAATTCTCCTTTGTGTCAATGGAAACAGCGCCATCATATTTATTTACCGTATAGCGAATGCTTTTCAGTCCATAACCGTGGAATTCTTTGTCCCGCTTCGTTGTGATAAACGCTCCGCCCTGGTAATTCAGTTCCGTATCATAATAATTTTCAAACCGGAGAAGCAGAAAGTTTTTCTGTTTTGAGACACTGACGTGTATTAATCTTTTTTCTTTATCCGGAATCTTCAATTCACATTCAATGGCATTATCCAATGCATTTCCAAAAATACTGCAGATATCCATAACGTCCATAAAATCCAGCAATGTTCCATCTGCAACGCAGGTAAAAGTTATGTTATGCTTTGCGCAATAAAGACTCTTGGTAGTCAGCACAGTATCCAACACTTTATTTCCTGTTTTGTTCTGGTTTTCATATTTCTTTATATCTGCTTCCATTTTATCCAGAAATTCTTCTCGTTTTCCAGGATCAGTTTCACTTCTTAACACAGCGATCTGATGCTTCAGATCATGATACTTATAATTGATCAGCTCAATGCTTTCCTTTGACTGCTTGTATTGGGCATACTGATTCTGAAGCACATTCTGCACTGCCTCCAGCTCTTTTCTTACCCGAAGCTCACAGCACTGTATCAAATGTGCATATAAAATTGCAATTCCTGCAACATCTACCATAGTACGGATATTCCCCATTTCAAAAGAATATCTGCCTGTAAATGGCGTGTTCACATTCACATAACTCATATTGCTGACAGCAAATACAGCAATACTGATCAGGAGTCCGGAAAAATATTCCCTTCTGGTGATTTCCATCTGTCCATCCTTTGGCAGATGAACATGGAGAATTTTGTATAATATCACTACAAGCACACCATAGATCAGAAGAATTGCCATTCCCTGCTGCCACCAGGACATCCATGCTTCTTTCCCTGTATAACACAGGATCTGCCACCCGGCAGAAGCCATAAATTCAGCTGCTACAAAAGCAATCATTCCAAAATATGCCGCATCTGTCAGCCTGATCTCACAGCAGCAAAAAACAAAAGCAACCATCAGAAAAACCGCAAATATCATACAGGGGATCCAAAAAATCAGTCTTACCCCACCGGTAGAAATCAGAAATACGCTCTGTATTCCAAATGCACCTGCCACAAGACAGCCTGTTACAGCCGGTGAAAATCTTTTTTTGAAAGGCAAAATAAAAATCAGACAAGCCATCCACTCTGCAAGTGCCGTATAAAGTCTTGGAATATCGGGCAGATAATATTCTGTCATTTTATCACCTCTCCCCAATATCTGGTCAGGGCTTCCATGAAGACCTTTCTGCGTGCACGGCTCAATGTCAGATTTTCTCCCTTCACCAAAGCACATCCATCCTGGATCCGTTCCACATGCTGGAGGTTGATCAGATATCCCTTATTTCCACGGCAGAAATTCATCTCCGCAAGCTTTTCCTCCATCTCCTTCATTTTCCCTGTTGTTTCATAGTTTCCCAGTATGGTATGAAGTATCAGAGTATGTCCCTGACTTTCAATATAATAAATATTTGCAACATTGATTCTGACCATACCGCCTTTCATATTCACCATGATAATCTTCGTTTCCCGCTTTTTCATCCGGCTGATGGCACGGTTAAGCCGCTGGGAAAATGCGAAATAGGACACCGGCTTCAGTACATAATCCAGCGCATCCACTGCATATCCTCTGATCGCATATTGTGCCATATTCGTAATGAAAATGATCACAACCTCTGTGTCAATTTTGCGGATTTCTTCAGCTGCAGACATTCCGTCCATGAATTTCATTTCCACATCCATCAGAATAATATCGTACTGGGATTTATATTTATTTACAATCTGATCGCCGTCTGAATAGACTGTAATGTCAAACATCTCTTTGTTCTCTTCTTCATATTGATGCAGAAACTGCTGAAGCTGCTTTGCATACATTTCTTCGTCTTCCACAATTGCAATGCTGATCATGCCAGTCCTCCTTTTTTCCTGTTATTACGCCTCCTTTCATAATAAATAATTTTTCCTCACTCTGCAAGACAAAAATCGCATAAAAAAATCCCCCTTTTTTGCTCTGGAAATTTTACAGATTCCTTGCTCTGCTTATTCCAGATTTAAAAGGGGGACTTATGTCTCCAGATTACTGTTTAATTATTCGTTTACAGCCTGTTTTTTCTTTTTTCTCCAGCGTACAATTACAATTGTATCAACTACAATAAGAACAACTGCAAGAATCACGTCAATCATTACAAACAGTTTTGTCATATTGGTCATTCCTGTTGCCGGATTTCCATCTGCATAATATCCGCTGTTTGCTACTGTATAAAGGATATTTTTGCAAGCCTGACGCATTGCAAGAACTGCTGTTGCGCTCTCGTCTGTCAGTTTGTTGGACTCTGCACTGTTAAATCCAAGCATCAGATCATTTCCGTTTCTGATACAATGATCGGTGATCATGTAACCATAGGAACCGTCATAATCGGTTTCTACCATTCCAACAAATCCCCATTCTCCACGGAGCACGTTGTTCAAAAGCTCGTTGTTTGCACAGCTTGGTACTGTACCGATCCAGTTGAAGGAGGACATAACTGCCATTGCTTTTCCTTCAAAGCCCTTTGTTGCAAGCTCGAATGCTTTCAGATATCCTTCACGGATTGTCTGCTCGGAAGCAAATGTGAGAAGGAAAGAGCATCTGTTTGTTTCCTGATCATTTAATGCAAAATGCTTCATGTATGGATAAACACCCTTGGTGGCTGCTCCATTCATTTCATTTGCTGCCATGTATCCAGACAACAGACTGTCTTCTGAATAATATTCGAAGTTACGTCCTGCAAATGCTGTACGGTGGATGTTCATAGCCGGGCCGTACCATCCGTAGTTGTCAGCATCTACATATTCCTGTCCCATAGAAACGCCGATTTCATTTGCAAGTTCTTTGTTCCAGGTCTGAGCCATAAGAACTTCAGATGGATAAGCAGTTCCATATGCCTTTGTGATGAAGTTGTTTAATCCGGCAGGTCCGTCACAGTCAGATGTGGCAATTTTACCTACTGATTTGATTTCTGCGGTCTGCCATCCACCAACATTGATCAGAGTAGCCATATCTTCGAAGCTGAGCTGGTCTAACAGCTTATCCCAGTCTGCATCGTCATAATCTTTTCCGGTAAGGTCAGCAAGCTGAAGTCCGTTGTCTGCTCCCATTGCCGGCATTTCATCAGAATCATTGTTATATTTGGTTCCATCGTAAATGCCAAATACATTCTCTTCTACGGCTGCCCTTGTCTCGTCGCTCATTACATAAGCATCCTCTTCCGGCACACCGCATGCTTTGTCATAATTTGCAAAACCGTCCTCACGGGAAAGCTGCTCAAAGTCGCCTCTCGCATAATCCTCAAACTGGTTTGTTGCAACAGTTTTGTCGGAAGAACGACCATCTTTGCTGTAATCAATATCTTCATCAACGGTGAACTTCTCTTCACTAAGAACTGTATGAGAGTCTGAACGAAGAGAAATTGTGTATTCGCCAGCCTCTAAGATATAACCGCCTCCGGAGATCTTAATACCTTCAGAATCATAGGAAGCCATATCTTCTTTGTTGATGGTAAAGGATTTTGTCTGGGATTCTCCTGGCTCAATAGAATCTGTTTTCTCGAAAGCGATCAAGTTTGCTGCTGCTTTCTCGATTCCACCGTTTGTGTAAGGTGCTGTGTAATAAATTTCCACAACATCTTTTCCAGCAACAGAGCCTGTGTTCTCTACCGTTACATCAAAGGTGACGGTATCTCCGTTATCCTTGAAATTCTCAATCTGTTTGTCAAAGGTTGTGTAGCTGAGTCCATATCCAAATGGATACTGTACCATATCCTCATACTTGATAAGACCCTCTTCAGCTGCTGTTTCATAGAATTTATATCCTACATAAATTCCCTCTGCATAGTTTACAAATCCCATGCTTCCTTCGTAAGCCGGATCATTTGCTGCGATCTGCTCTTTCAGATCTTCTACGTTTGTATAAGCATTCAGGCCCATATTATTGTAGTATGGAGTCTCTGTCAGATCCTTTACAAAGGTATCTACTGTTTTTCCAGATGGGTTTACAGAACCATTGATGATCTCGCCCAGTGCTTCGAAGCCAGTTGCACCTGCTCCAGGAGCAAAGATAACCGCACCGATCTGCTCATATTTGTCTACCCAGTCCAGTTCCATTGCATTATTTGCGTTTACAACTACAATAACATTGTCAAACTGGGAGCATACTGTATCCAGCATATCTTCCTCTGTATTGGAAAGCTCAAGATAGCTTTCTCCCTCGTCGAAGTCATCATAGTCTCCATTGTTTGTGTAACTTCCTTTTACATATCCGTAATTGTCTGGGGAAACAGATACTTCTTCTGCTTTCTTTGCATAGCTTCCATCAATTACAGATTTCATGTCGGTTGGAAGGTCTGCACCCTCTCCGCCGGAACGTCCAATTACAACTACAGCTGTGTCAGAATACTCTTTTGCTTCGTCCATCAGGCTGTCTGTGTAATACTCCTTAGTCGGCTCAGGCAGTGTCCAGTCCTGCTGCGCCATGGCAATTGTAGGACGGTCAGCTCTGTAGTCAGTATACATCTTGGTAAGAGACTCGTTTGTCTCATATCCGGCATCCTTTAAGGACTGCAGGATACCGATTGCTGTGGAGGAATCAGAAGATCCTGATCCGGTTCCGCCAAACAGCGGGTTTGTAGAATCCCAGCCGAATACATTTAGTTTCTTTGTATCTGAGGAAAGAGGTAAAATACCATCGTTTTTCAGTAACACCATTCCTTCTTCAGCAACCTTCTGAATGGTTGCACGGCTCTGGTCTGTAGTCTCTTGTGCAAGTACTACTTTCTTTGCGTTTAAAACACTTGATACGTTGTTGTACATCGGTCCGTAGCAGATTACATTTACAAGCACTGCAACAATTGCAATAAATGCAATGGCAGCCTGCCAGCGGATCACATGACGGAATCCCTTTTGGGCTTTATGAGCCACAACCATTACTACGATCATCACAACAAGTAAAGCAAGGATTGCGATAACATAGCCGATCAGCTTCTCAATATAGGATGTAAGGTCAGCCTGACTTACACCGAGACTGCTGAAAACCGGGCTCAGTAAGTTTACTAAAAATCCTGTCATAATCATTTCCTCCCTTTGTTATTTTCAGGAGTATTCTATCAGATTTCAGCAGATTCTGTTGTATTTTACATAAACGGTTCTTTTTTTACATAAACGGTTCTTTTTTTTACATAAACGGTAGTTTTTATGGCATTCGTTTTATTAATCCATTCGGAAACACTTGGTGTAAAAGTCAATAATCCGACCTGCTTTTTAAAATGTTCAGATTGGGACACTTTAAATTGCTACATCTTGTACATTAATTATCCTATTCTGGCAGGCTACTTTCCAAACAGAGCCGTCCCCACCCGATTAAGTCATTTGGCAACTTTTCCGATCCTTGCAAGGCTTTTGCACCACGACGGAGATAGGCTTTTAGTTTTTCGCCATAGAGGTAGGGATCTTTTCGGCGGGTGATTCCCCATTCCATAAGGAGGGCGGCTGCACCGGTAACGAAAGGCGTGGAAAAGGAGGTGCCAGTGAAGGATGCATAGCCTCCACCAGAGCGGGGAGCATAGATATCAACACCGGGAGCGACAAGGTCGGGTTTTGGATAGGGGAGGGCACGACAGCCGCGGCCAGAGAAATCAGCATAGGTGTTTTGACGGGCGTCGTAGGCGCCGACGCTGATCACGCGTCTGGCAGTGGCAGGGATTGTAAGGGTTCCCTGAGGACGTGGAAGATAGAAGGCTGTGCCTGGGTTTAGCGTTTTGCCACCTGGAAGCCACAGGAAATATTCCCCGTTTTTTATATTTCTTGCTGCTAAGATTATTTTCCACACACCGCTGTCTACATAGGGGGGGGTCTCATCCTGCGGCAGAAAATCCACATAAATCTCCTGCGTCACATGATACGGTGCCGGTTTTCCATAATAAATCAGAAGTTCCGTATTTCCCGCCTGCCAACGCTGGGCGCCCAGTGTTTCAAAAAGGGGGCCAACACGCTCCCCGGCTGGATTTTCCAGATAGATTTCCATCTCATCTTCGTAATTTTTCCAAAGCTGCACATTTAAGGTAGGCTCAAAGGCACCAACCCCAAGTTCAATTTCCTGGATTTCACCTGGCGAAAGCTTTCCTCCGGTATGCAGAGCATCATTTCCATTGTTGCCCATTCCTACACAAATCACATTTTTCCCCATACCGGACACATTGTCCAGATAAGTTTCCAGCAGAGAATCGCCTCTGTGTGAGCCATAATTATTTCCAAAGCTTAAATTGAGCGCGATTGGTCTTCCAAGCCGTATAGCCTGCCGAACCAGATAATCTACACCTTGCATCAGCTCTGTAGTTCTTGGAAAAGAGTCCTGTCTTGGAATACCCATTTTCACAACCAGAAGGTCACTTTCATATGCCACACCCCGGTTCACTGCCCCACGGGAAAAATCGCTGCCAGCTGCCACTCCAAGCACAGCGGTTCCATGACCGCTTCCATCTTCAGACGGAACAAGGCGCCGCCCCTCCTGCACAGAGAGGGACAACGCCTCATTGATTTCCTCATTGGTATATTCAGTTCCTGTTGCATAGCCCTCCGGGGGATTACCGGGAATGCTCTGATCCCACAAACGCAGAATCCTGGACTTTCCATCTGCTGTAAGAAATGCAGGATGCCTGTAATCCACCCCGGAATCCACAATTCCGATCAACACGCCGCGTCCTGTCAGCTGCAGATTCCCCGGTTCATCGCGCTGTACCTGGGTAATACAGCTTGCCTCTTTTGAAAAAAGATCTTCAAAATACAGACGGGTGGGCTTTTCTATAAATTCTATCTGGGGACGTCGGGAATATTCTTCCAGCATACTTTCAGGAAGCGTCACAATGGCATACCCGCCAAGGAGAGGGACCACGGAAATTCCGGATCCACCAAGCAACGCCTCAACAGAATCACCCATTTCACTATACTTCACAATAATTTCCCACTTTCGTGTCTGCTTCTCATACCCCACATTCAGATTTCGGGATTTCTCTCTTTCCTCTTCTGTGGCATCCAGCGCAAGGTTCAAAAGATTATCCAGCTTCTGATCTGGCATATTTCCTCCATTTTGCAGCATATGCATACTCAGAATATACTTATCTTTAATTTACGCCAACCCGTTTTAAATAATACCTCAGCCTTCCTATTATATTTCAGAGCGTGTTTGAAAATCATTCCCACCATCTGTACTCCCTGCTTTATGGAAATTTTTTGCAGAAAGCCTTTTTCAAACACGTTCTAAACCCTCTGTAGATTTTCAAATATCAGTTATTTTTCCTCTACTTTCACCTTTTTCAGCAGAAAAACCATCACCAGCAGCACCACTGGGAAAATCAGGCCTACGCCCATACCCACGCGGATGTTATCTCCTGCATTCTGTGTGACACGGCCCACGATTCCAGGGCCTATACTGCCTCCAAGATCTCCGGCCATGGCAAGAAGGGCGAACATGGCAGTTCCACCTGCCGGAAATTTCTTAGAGGAAATACTGATGGTTCCAGGCCACATGATTCCAACGGAAAATCCGCATACAATACAGCCAATCAGTCCTGCTGCCGGATTAGAAGACAGGGATGCAAGAAGATAGCAGAATACGCATAAAATTCCGGATCCTGCCATAAATTTCATCAAGTCCATTTTATCTCCGTATTTTCCAAAGATCATACGGCTGATTCCCATCGTAATGGCAAACATGCAGGGACCGGCCAGGTCTCCGATGGTCTTTGACAGTCCAAGTGCCGCCTCTGCATAGGCAGATGCCCACTGGGACATGGACAGCTCTGATGCCCCTGAACACACCATCAGACACACGGCAATCCAGAACACAGGCTTACGAAACAGTTCCCTGATTTTCATGCCTTCCCCTTCATCCACCAGATGTTCGATGGGACAGGTGGCAAAGTTGTAAACATTAACGGCCGGAACGATTGCCCACAAAACTGCCAGCCACTTCCAGCTGTCCATTCCAAAAACTGCGAAAAACAGGGTGGAAACTGCAATGGTTCCCACAGAGCCCCAGCAGTAGAAGGAATGAAGAAGACTCATGGTCGCTTCTTTATTTTTGAAAGGACATGCTTCCATAATAGGACTGCACAGCACTTCAATCAGTCCGCTTCCAACAGCATAAACAATAACACTGATGATAATTCCCATAAAAGGATCTGGCAAAAGCTCCGGAAGAAATGCCAGCCCCACCAGTCCTAAAGCGGAACTGATCTCAGAGGTTACAATGCACACGCGATATCCGATTTTGTCCACAAATCGGGCACAAAACAAGTCAACCAGCAGCTGGGTAAAGAAAAAGCAGGTGGAGATCAGTGCAATATTTCCAAGGGAAATATGATAATCTGTGTGAAATTTCAGAAACAGCAAAGGTGCAAAATTTGCTGCTATAGCCTGGGTGATAAAGCCCATATAACAGGCTCGTTTGGTTTTCTGGTAATTTGGCATGATTGGTTCTCCTTTTTTTCTTCTTTAAAGAAGATTTTTGTCTTATTGGATTATATTATATTTAAATGTGTTTTTCATTGGATTATTTCTGATTTTTATTGTATAATATCGTAAAAACATTAATTTTCTATTTTTTCGGGGCACTTCCCAGAGCGGTTCGAAAAAGGTTTTCTGCAAAATATACCGCAAAGTGGGACGAGCAGATTGCGGGAATGATTTTCAAACAGGCTCCAGGTCTCGATTTGAGGATAAACAAGATATGAAAGAAACCAACGTATATACCAAAATTATTACCGACGAAAATTTAATGGAGACCATTCCCCACGGAAGCCAGGACTATCCCTTTCGCTACTATTATGAGCATTTAGCCCAATTTGATTTTAACTGCATAGACTGGCACTGGCATACGGAGCTGGAATTTGTGTATATTCAATCCGGAACCGTAACTGCATGGATTGGGGAAAAACAGCTGGAGCTGCCAGCTGACAGCGGCATTTTTATTAATTCCAAATTCCTTCACCGTTTTTCCTCTCCTGTGGATGCTGTCATCCCAAACTTTCTCTGCATGCCCTCTTTCCTTGCAGCTACAGACAGCTATATTTACCAGAATTATGTGAAGCCTATCATTTCATCGAATATTCCTTTTTGGATTTTTCGCAGGGAGATTTCCTGGCAGGCCAGAGTTCTTGATCTTATGAAGCAGATTATTTCTGCGCAGACTTCCGGTTCTTCCTGCCATCTTCTGACCTCTGCCCTTATGCAGCAGCTCTGGCTGGAAATATACAAGCATACAGATCTTTCCACTATGCCGGAAATCACTGGACAGTTCTCTGTAAACCGCGCAAGACTCCAGCTGATGATGCAGTTTATTCACGAAAATTACAGAAGAAATCTTTCCCTGGATGAGATTGCTGCACAGTCTATGATCAGCAAAAGCTCTGCCTTAAATCTTTTTCGGAGCTATCTTCACATCACGCCGGTCAATTATCTCATAAACTATCGGCTGAAACAGGCTGCTCTTCTGCTCTCCCATACAGAGAAAAAAGTCAGCACCATTTCAGCCGAAACTGGTTTTCACAATGTAGATTATTTTTGCAGAGCCTTCAAAAAACACTACCAGGTGACACCTGGGGAATATCGGAAAGAAAAGTGGGATAAATAGCTGTTATTTGTTAATTTTACATTCCGCATTCAATGCATTTACAACAGCTTCATACATCGGTTTCGCCTGCGGTGCAGCTCCAATCAGCTCTGCCAGTGTCATTCCATACGCAAACTGGATCATCGGACCATCCAGCATTCCCGGTTCCATTTGATTGAACCTTTCTACTGCAAGGGGTTCTGCCACAGTCTCACCAAGGGTGCTGTCCATACTGAAGCGCTCTGGCCTGTCTGCCTTTGCATTTAAAGTACTTTTGGAACTGCCTACGTTGAAAAAGCTGAAGGTTGCCATAGAAATATCATTCCTATAATGATTCATTTCTTTCACATCACCACGTAGCAATGCGCGTACAAATTCATTATATGGTACATTTTCGTCTGAAAACCAGTCTCTTATCATATTTTCAAACATCATTCGGACTTCCCGATTTGTAACACTTAAATATTTCCCTTTTGGATCAGGGAAATTATATCGTCACATAAAGATAATTGAACACCAGCTTTCTCTGATACTCATAATACTTCGCCTTTTTCTTGATCATCTCCATTACCGCACGGTCAACCTCATCTCCGCGGAGGTCGAAGGGATTGTAAGAATTGACATTATCCCGAATCCGAAGTATACATTCGCCATTGTTGTCCATTACTTTTACAGATACATAATATTTCTTATCTGTTTCGCCGATGCCAAATTTCATAATGTTCAGAAGCAGTTCTTCCACGATCAGATGAATAAAAAACGACTGCTTAAAATCCAAGTTCCATTCATCGCACAACCCTTCCAGATTCTGGGACATTTTTTCCATACTGCCTTCCTCGATGGGATAATATTCCTCAAAAACCCGGTTGGTAAAACTGTATTTTTCTTTTATGTAATCTTTTATTTTTCCAAATATCTGTATTGCAAAAACCAGCAGCAGGCAAACTCCCTCACTTATCACATACACAAGCGCAAGCCCTACAATACCCTTTTTCTCAATCAGCAAAAATCCGGCCACCAGCATGAGAATGAAGTTGCGTAAAACAGATAACCCGGAAGCATATCTTGTCTTTCCTATTGTTTGCCAGAAGGACGTGGTTACCACATTCACTCCTGCCAGAGCCACGCTTAATGCATAAATACGAAATGCGGTCGCTGCTGTTTCCAGTGCCGGACCATCATTCAGACCGAAGAATATCAGTATGTTTTTTGCCCCGGCTGCAAAAAACAATGCCATAATCATTCCTGCTGCTGCAACAATCCGCAGTCCATCGTGATACACCGCCAGCATTCCTTTCCAGTCCTTCTCTCCGCCTAAAATGGAGATAACCGTAGAAGCAGCAGCTCCGGCACCGTCAAACATAGCCCCCGGAATGGTACTCATGGTATAAATAACACCAAATACAGCCACAGAAAAAGTGCCATTTTCTGAGTTTCCCTTTAACAGCATAGTATTAAACACCAGCATAACCACCGCCTGAAAAATAAATGCAGAGCCTACGCCAAATCCATTTTCCACATATTCTTTGATCTCATTTCCTGTAGGAATGTGAAAATGAAAGCTTAAAAGCGCCTGCTTGTTCCAAAAATGAGTAAGCAGAATCAGAGTTCCTACTGTTTCCGCAATACATAAAGACGCCGAAGCCCCAACAAGTCCCCAGTTCAGTACTTTCATAAATAACAGATCCAGGCTTAAATTGGTGACAATAACGCCAGCAGAAGAAATGGCAGCCAGCTTTGGTGCTCCGTCTGTCCGCACTGCTATGGAAAGAATATTATATACCACATAAATTGGGGCAAAAGCAAACACTACCGTCAGATACTGCAGGGCCTGTGGCAAAAGCTCCGGTGTGGCACCAAGCAGACTGCATAATGTGCTGCGAAATATGAGAGATACTGCTGCGAAAAGCACACCTGTTATCAGGCCTGCACTTAATACGGAGCCGAAAACCCGATTTGCACCTTTTAGATCTGCTTCACCGAGTTTTTTCCCAATTAAGACGCCTGCACCGCCTCCTAAGGTGATCCCCATAAGTAAATAAAGCAGAAATACCGGTGTAGCAATATTCGCCACAGCCAGTCCGGTACTGCCTATAAAATTTCCTACCAGAGTAGCATCCACAAGGGTGGATACGGTAACCCCAAGAGAAGAACATACTCCCCAGAATAAAAAGGTTCTGTATGCACTTTTTGCATAGTTTGTTTCCATATAATTTTCCTCCTGCCCCATCACTTCCCAATAATAAAATTATATCGTTCATTTCTGTTTAAAACAATACTATTTTTATATGAAAGTCAGCTGTTCCGCGCCTATGGCACTCCCACAGCTGCCGACCGCATTCGTAATCCGGGCTATCGCCCTACTTACTCATACGGTCTAGCCCGTCCGATACCCAAGAATTCGCTGATGCAAGCATGGCTCATTCTTGGTTGCCGTCCAGGACTTTCATAGCAAGTAAAAAAACGAGCCATCCTCCACAAACGCAGATTCCTGCATTCATGGTTCGGACGGCCCGTGTAATTTTACCGAATAAAGTAAGTCCCCTGCTGGGGTTGCGAATATCCGCTTGACTTTTTAGATTTCAGCTAATTTCAGCAGATCCGGAATCTTGGACTCCCAGCCAAGTGCCATGATATGAACACCCTGGCAGTATGGCTTGCACTCTTTGATAATACGTGCAGCGATCTCAACACCGGTAATTCCAGCTTTTGTCTTTTCTTTGTCAGCCTTCAGCTCCTCGATCATCTCATCCGGAACATGAATGCCGGCAACGTTATTATTCATGAATTTCGCCATTCCAGCGGACTTCGGAATAATAATTCCAACCTGTACAGGTTTTCCGAACTGTTTTGCTTTTTCCATAAATTTGATAAATTTTTCCGGCTCGAATACAGCCTGTGTCTGGAAATAGTCAGCGCCTGCTGCAACCTTTCTCTCCATCTTCGCAAGCTGTGCATCAACAGAATCACTGCATGGAGACACGACAGCACCCTTGGAGAATTTCGGAGGCTCTCCAACAAGCTGGTTTCCGCCAAGATCCACACCGGATTCCAGAAGCTTCACTGTGTGAAGAAGGGATACGGAATCAAGGTCGAAGACCGGTTTTGCCTGAGGATGATCGCCCATCTTAGTATGATCACCGGTAAGGCAGAGAATATTGTCAATACCGAACATAGCAGCACTGAGAAGATCAGACTCCAGAGCGATACGGTTTCTGTCACGGCACGCAAGCTGGAAAATGGGATTCATGCCTGCATCTTTAAGAACCTTACACATTGCAAGAGATCCAAGACGCATAACAGAAGACTGGTTATCTGTTACGTTAACTGCATGAACACCTGTAAGGTATGTTTTGGCTTCTTCTACCAGCTCATCTACATGGATTCCTTTCGGCGGTCCTACTTCTGCTGAAACTGCAAATTCACCACGATCGAATAATTCTTTCATTTTCATATTATATTTGCTCCAATCATTAAAAATTTAGGATTAACCTTTTATTTCACTTCATCATCTGTAGCAAAATTGTGGATCTGTGTCGGGCATTTCAGCACATCAAGGCGTCCAATCTCTTTCAGGCGTCTGTAAATACGCTCCCATCCACACTCCATTTCGCTGTCCACTTCGCATTTTCCATTCTTGGAACCGCCGCACTGACCATTCACAAGGCTCTTGGAACATGCCGTGATCGGGCAGATTCCACCTGTCAGATTCAGATAACACTCACCGCACTGATCGCATTTATATTCTAATGGTGTCACTCCCTGGAAACCAGGTACCGGATATGTATCACAGGCAGCACAGACCATCTTATCTTCCAGATATTCAGAAATTGTCTGCACGCCAACACCACAGGAAAATACAAGAACCAGATCTGCTTCCTGAATTTTGCTCATATGTTTCTGAAGACGCAGCTCCATGTTCTCCGGATTACAAATATAATCAGTAGTCATAATTCCTGTCACATTTCCTTCAGCGGAAAGCTCCTTCTGAAGTTCAACAGCTTCTTTTTCCGGAAAATGAACCTCTTTACATCCATGACAGTTAATAATGAAAACTTTTTTTCCGGCTGTCAGTGATGTGATTGCTTCTTTTGCTTTTAACTGGGTAATCAACATATCACTTCATCCCCCTTACTGCATTTTTTCCGGCTTTAATACTGTCGATGATCGGAATCTTGGAAGAACAGATATACTGACAGCATCTGCACTCAACACAATCCATAACATTCATGTCCTTCATGCCCTGCCAGTTCTCGTCTTTGGCATATTTTACAAAGTACAGCGGAGACAGTTCCATCGGACAGACATCTACACATCGTCCGCATTTGATACATGGCTGCTCTTTGGTCTCATCTGTATCAATTGCAATGATACCGTTGGAGCCTTTCATCATAGGTACATCCAGTGTATTCAGAGGGAATCCCATCATAGGTCCGCCCATCTTAACCAGAACATCCTCATCTGTAAATCCACCACAGTAGTCGATCAGCTCTCTTACGCTTGTACCAATTTTGATGATAAAGTTTCCAGGATTCTTGATCTTCTCACCTGTAACAGTTGCAACACGCTCAATCAGAGGCATTCCTGTCTGGATTGCGTCTGAAATTGCCTTTACTGTACTGATATTATCTACTACAACACCAACATCTGCCGGAAGACCGCCGCTTGGAACAATTCTGCCCATAACACGCTTGATCAGAGTTTTCTCAGCGCCCTGTGGGTATTTGGTTCTGGCAACAAATACTTCCATATCTCCGATATTGGCAACTTTTTCCTGCATTAATTCAATGGCATCCGGCTTGTTATCCTCAATAACAATGATACCCTTCTGGGCACCGGTTGTCTTAAGAACTGCTCGCAGACCAAAAATAATATCATCTGCATACTCAAGAAGTACTCTGTGATCTGCTGTCAAAAGCGGTTCACATTCGCATCCATTGAGAAGGATGGTATCAACTGGTTTCGCCGGTTTCAGCTTGACACAGGTCGGGAAACCTGCACCACCCATACCAACGATTCCTGCTTCACGAATGATATCAATGATTTCATCCGGAGTAAGCTTGTCAAGGTCTCCATGTGGCTGTACGGATTCGTGCAGAGTATTTTTTCCATCCGATTCAATAACAACAGCCATCACTTCACTGCCTCTTGTGCCGTGCATACGAGGTTCAACAGCAACTACCGTTCCGCTTACGCTGGAATGTACAGGAGCGCTGATAAATCCGGCAGCTTCGCCGATTTTCTGACCGACTTTTACAGTGTCACCAACCTGAACGATTGGATTCGCCGGAGCACCCAGATGCTGAGACATGGAAATTACAACCGTCTTCGGATCCGGGAACTTCTTAAGAGCAATGTGCTCACTGAATTCCTTGCGCTCTGACGGATGAACACCACCATAATAACCATCCAGTCTGTTTTCTCTGATTGATTTCACATAATCATTGATCACCTTGAAATTAACCTTGGAGAAATCACGAACCTGTACGGGCTGATTAAGGAATTCTTCCAGACGTCCCTGTTTCGCCAGTCTCTGGTAAATTTTCTCCCATGCACAGTCCTTATTGGGATCTACTTCGCACTTTCCATTCTTTGCTCCTCCACACTGACCATTCACAAGACTCTTGGAACAGTCAACGATGGGACAGACACCACCGGTAATATTCAGATAACACTGTGCACATGCATCACAGCTCTTCTTGGTAAGTGCCATGCCATGATAACCTCTGTAGTTAAGGGTATTGCTTGCAGCAACAACCGGCTTACCTGCCAGATCCGCAACAGTCTGAATACCAAGACCACAGGAAATTACTACCACATTCTCTGTTCCTTCCGGAAGCAGATCCTGCAATTTTCTTTCTGTGTGCATTTTATTGCATAAGAAATCAACTTTCGCACTACCTGTGACAGTCTTTCCCTGCTCCTCAGCAAACTTCAGGAATTCATCGCAATCCGGTTCCTCAACCGTCTCAAATTCCTTAAAGCACTTATTACAGGCAATCACAAACAGGTTGTCCTTGCCGTTCAGCACTGATGCAAGCTCATCACTGCTTTTCAGCTTGTACTTAGTATAATTTTCCAATTGCTCACCTTCCTTATAATAAAAATTATATTCTTATACTATCTGTTCTTATCCGTTCCCTCCACAAAAAAACTTATAAAAGCAGATAAATAAGTTACTGTTTTTTCTTATATAATTTACCACAAACTGACTATTTTATCCAGTCTTTGTGACTATTCTGCCTTCAAATTATGTTTTATTTTTTCATTGTTGGTTCTTTTTCTTAAGTTGTTCGTATTATAGTTTATGGGAATGGATATGTATTGTAAAAAACGATACTATTTTTACAAAATCATCTGAAGATATGTTATAATGAGAATATCTGTTGGATATCGTTAAAAGAAATATTATGATTCCGTTCAGCATAGAACATTGAATCATTAATGAAAGATACTTACGAGGTGTAAAGCTTATGAAATACAGAGATGAGTTCCACATTGCATCCACTGCAATTCTGCTCAGTGTGGCTATGGTGGGAATTTCCGTAGTCGTTCCCAAAGAAAGCAGAGTGCCAACTGCCAAGACCACATTAACAGAGGCTCCTGAAACAGCTGCTGAAGCGGAAGCTGCACAGCAGGAAGAATTTCCAATTTACAGTCAGGACAGTAATTATGACGAGACTTATGACTACAGCCGGGAAGATAGCTCCTACGACAACAGCTATGATTCTTCGGACGGCGATTCTTCAGGAAGCGACCAGATCACTTATCCTACTGAGGATTCTGGAGATGGCTCAGGAAGTGACTCATCTGATATTCCGGATTATACAGAAGATACCTCCGAAGATCCCGGACAAGATAACGATGAGAACTGGGATTATATTGATAATGGAGATGGTTCTGGTTCCGATAACGGAGGAGACTATACGGAGGATACCTCCGATCAGGATGTTGAATACTATGAATAAAAAAATCCTGCCCGGCAGGGCTTGAAAATTCCAACGGAATTTCCTGTTACATAATAAAAATCCCCGGATTTCCGGGGGTTTTTATTATTATCTGATCTTATTCAAAAATCCAAATGGTTCCTTATCTTCCAGAAAATGCATCAGCATATATGCCGTCATGATTGCTACATTCTCTTCCTTCAGAATCCGCTTCACTTCCTCGCGGTCCGCCAGAATCACTTCAATTTCTTCCGTATCTTCCTGTGCCTTGGAACTGATTTCGCCGCTGGCATATCCATATACAGTCGCACAAGACTCGTCTGTCATTCCTACAGTAGTGAAATAGGGCTTCTGGTAAGCTTCTGCTACCGGAATAGGATCAAGCTTCAGTCCGGTTTCCTCGTACATTTCACGAATTGCGCCTTCATGGTAATTCTCATCTGGCTCTACCAGACCAGCTGGAAATTCATAAATATAATCGCCTAATGTATAACGATACTGGCGAATCAACACCACTTTGTCATGTTTTTCGCCATAAATGCTATAAATGATCACACCGTCCGGATTGTTCTTATGTGTCACCATTTTCAGGCTGTCTACATCTTTTGCACGGGAAGACACAAAATAGTTTACCGGGGTATTGTGCACACTGGTGGCTTTTACATTATAAAGGTTTACATAACGATTATCTGTCTGTTTGGTAATGCTGTTGATTTTTCCCATAGGAACCTCTTTTCGTCAGTTCTTGCTGTTCTGGTCAGAGGTCTCGCTAGAGCGTGTTTGAAAAAGGCTTTCTGCAAGATGTGCGTCACAATTTGTGGGAGATTTTGTCCGGATAAGGGCGCCGTAGCGGGCTACGGCAACCGAATTCGGGCAAAATATACCGCAAAGTGGGGCGTGCAGATTGCGGGAATGATTTTTCAAACAGGCTCTAGATCTCACCAAGGAACAGAAAATCAGTCACCGCGAAGAATCACACGGATTCTTTTATAAATAAAAAACACGATCACTGAGGTTAATGTGTATTTGAATAAATTGAATGGTACAAGAATCATAATTGCAAAAGTAAGAAGGTTGGTTACACCGCTGTGTACTGCTGCACCCATTTCAATAAATGCCTGTACCGGCATTCCAAATGCCTTGCCGTATGCCGGAAGAAGTACAAATGCGTTTACAAAGCATGCAAGCACTGTGGTAAGAATTACACCTGCTGCCATACCTGCCACTGCGTGTGTTCTTGTCTTCTTATGCTGATAACGATAAATCAGTCCGGCTGGAACTACATAAGAACAGCCAAAGAGGAAGTTTGCCACATCACCAACGCCTGCTGTCATAGTTCCCTTGGTTACCAGATGTACCAGAATTTTCACCAGTTCAATCAGTATACCTGCTACAGGTCCCATTGCAAAAGAACCGATCAGTGCTGGAATCTCAGAGAAATCCAACTGATAAAAGGACGGTGCCAGAAATGGCAGCGGTACCTCAAAATTCATCAACACACCTGCCACAGCACCTAACATTGCTACCTGGGCAATGGTTCTGGTGCGGCTTCGCTCCATTACGTTTCCATTTTTGATTACTTGTTCGCTCATACTCATTGCTCCTTAAATTATAATATTTAAAGAAAATTTCTGCAAGTATGGGATTAAAATGTTACCAGTAAACAGTAACGTTAAAATCACCACATAAAAAGCCCCGGAATCTCTTCCGGGGCAATGAGCACGTACAAAAAAATCAACCGATCTAAATATTCTGCGCGTTCTTCTCTCATCCAGACTTTACTGTCGGTTTTGGAATTTCACCAAATCAGCCGCCAAAGCGGGTCGCGGACTATACCGCCGGTAGGGAATTTCGATTTCCAAAGATTTCGATCACCCTGCCCCGAAGAAATTTTCTTTTCATGGTGGATTATACAATAGAAATAAGATAATTTCAATAGGAAATCTATTTGTACATCTATTTCATATTTTCTATTATATATCTATTATCATTTGTCTTTATTTGTCTCCACAACATGTACATCCATCTGTGGATACGGAATGGAAATTCCGTTGGCATCAAAAGATTCTTTGATTTTCTCATTGAGGCGCCATTTGATCTTCCAGTATTTATCGGTGGGCACCCAGACGCGAAGGCCCATGACTACGGCGCTGTCAGCAAGTTCGTCTACAAAGACCAGCATGTCTTTGTCCGATTTGGTTCCGGGATCTTCCTGTAAAATGTGCTGCAAAAGCTTTTTTGCTTTCTTAATATCGGAATCATAGGAAATTCCCACTTTGATTTCCAGGTTACGCAAATTCTGCGCAGTTACATTGATAATGGTACTGTTGGATAATTTTCCATTTGGAATGATTACGTGCTTATTGTCAATGGTGATCAGGGTCGTATAGAACATCTCAACCTTATATACGGTTCCCTCCGTCCCACCAGCCTGATCCTGTATAATATAATCACCTACCTGAAAGGGCTTAAACAAAAGCAGCATAACACCGCCAGACAGATTCTCCAGACCGCCCTGCAAAGCAAGACCGATGGTAACGCCGGCAGTTCCCAAAAGAGCTGCTACTGAAGATTCCTTCACACCGAAATTAGTAGCTATATTAAAAATCAGAATCAGATACAGCAAAAATTTCCCAAAAGAACAGATGAACTGGGCAACCCCCATGTCTATACCGGCCTTTTCCATGGAACGCTTCGCAACCTTCAGCAGCCACTTGATCAGCTTTGTTCCCACATAAAACGCTACAATAGAAAGAACCACTTTCATTCCGAAGCTGATCAAATCCGGAATATGACCGTTAAAGTAAGCCTTGATCTGATCCCAGTTGGAGTTTACTTTATCCACTGTTTCCTGGACAGTCTCCTGAACTGCATTCTCTATAACCTGTCCTTCCAAATTCCCATCTCCTTTTTTCAGTCCTTTCCCACAAACAACTTTGTCCCTTGTTATCCAAAAACAATTTCGTCCACTCCGCTCAAAATCGCAAAAGCGGCAGGAACTAATACCCATTTAAAACAGGGCAATCTGGCCTGTTTTCCACCGGAAATTCATTTTGGAAGCAAATTATCCACCGTCTACTGCAAGACTCTCCACAGTATCAACTGCGCTGCCAGAATTAACGGCACACCCAGGCGAAATTTCCACTTTCTGGTTTTATGGTGGAAAAACTGCATTCCAAGAAGAGCCCCAGCGGAACCGCCAATGGCAGCCACCGCAAGAAGCTGAGCCTCTGGGATGCGCCACTGTTTTCTGATGGCTTTCTGCTTGTCCATGCCGTACATTCCGAAGGCTGCGATATTAACTAAAACCAGATACACAACAAGCATATTTTCTAACATTTTAATCCAACTCTCTAATTCCTCTGCCAAACACGCTATAAAGCGTGTTTGAAAAAGGCTTTCTGCAAGGCAATGTCAAAAGAAGAGAAATAATGCTTTCCCTCTTCTCTTTATTTATTCAACCCTTTCATAGAAAGGCTGATCCGGTTCTTCTTCTCATCCACACCGAGAACACGAACCTCCACAACATCTCCGACGCTTACAGCTTCCAACGGATGTTTGATAAATTTTTCACTCATCTGGGAAATATGAACAAGTCCGTCCTGATGAACTCCGATATCAACGAAAGCTCCGAAATCGATTACGTTGCGGACAGTTCCTTTCAAGATCATACCCTCTTTCAGATCCTTAATATCCAGTACGTCTGTGCGGAGAATCGGCTTCGGCATCTCATCACGCGGATCTCGTGCCGGTTTCTCCAGCTCTTTTACAATATCCCGAAGAGTAATCTCTCCAATTTCCAGTTCATCTGCAATTTTCTTGTAATCCCTGATCTGTCTGGAAAGTCCGGCAAGCTTGCCTCCTGCAATATCCTCAGCGGAATATCCCAGTTTCTCAAGAAGCCTGGAAGCCGCCTCATAGCTCTCCGGGTGAACGCTTGTCGCGTCGAGAGGATTGGAGCCGCCTGTAATACGCATGAAACCAGCACATTGCTCGAATGCTTTCGGACCAAGCTTCGCAACCTTCAGAAGATCTTTTCGGCTTGTGAAACGGCCATTCTCCTCACGGTAAACTACAATGTTCTTCGCAATAGCCTTGGAAACACCGGAAATATACTCAAGAAGGGAAGCCGAAGCAGTATTTAAATCCACACCTACTTTATTTACAGAATCCTCAACCACACCTGTCAGAGCCTCGCCAAGCTTCTTCTGGTTCATATCATGCTGATACTGCCCTACACCAATGGATTTCGGATCGATCTTAACCAGCTCAGCCAACGGATCCTGCACACGTCTTGCAATGGATGTGGCACTTCTCTGTCCTACATCAAAATTAGGGAATTCGTCTGTAGCAAGCTTACTTGCAGAGTAAACAGAAGCACCCGCCTCATTTGTAATTACATACTGAACCTTCGCTTCCGGAATCTCCTTCAGCATATCAACAATAACCTGCTCAGACTCTCTGGAAGCAGTACCATTTCCAACAGAAATCAGGGAAATGCCATACTTCCTGATCATAGCTTCTACTGTATCCTTCGCAGCGCGAATCTTCTTCTCGTTAGTAGGGGCAGTTGGATAAACAACTGTGGTATCCAGAACTTTTCCAGTAGGATCTACAACAGCCAGCTTACAGCCTGTACGGAAGGCCGGGTCCCATCCAAGGACAGTCTGTCCGGCGATTGGAGGCTGCATGAGAAGCTGCTCCAGATTTTTTCCAAATACTTTGATAGCTCCGTCCTCTGCCTTCTCGGTCAGATCACTTCTGATCTCGCGCTCGATTGCAGGAGCAATCAGACGCTTGTAACTGTCCTCTGTCACTTCTTTCAGAATCGGTGTAGTAAATGGATTGTCGCGGGTGATCACCTGCTTCTCAAGGTAACGAAGAATATCTTCTTCTGGTGCAGCTACCTTGATAGTAAGGAATTTCTCTTTCTCACCACGGTTCAGCGCCAGCACACGATGTCCAGCCAGCTTCTTCACCGGCTCCTCAAACTCATAATACATCTCGTATACAGACTGTGCCTCCGGATCTTTTGCCGTAGAACTGATGGTTCCTTTTTTTGCAGTAAGATCACGGATGTGGATTCGATAATCTGCCTCATCGGAAATATGCTCTGCAATAATGTCCTTTGCACCAGCAATGGCATCTGCCACAGAAGCAACCTCTTTTTCCTCGGAAACAAAGGCTTCTGCTTCTTCCTCGATGGACTTGCCTGTCATCTGAAGCATAATAATATTTGCCAGCGGCTCCAGACCTTTTTCCTTGGCAATTGTTGCCCTGGTACGTCTCTTCGGACGGTACGGACGATAAAGATCCTCTACCACTACCAGTGTCTGTGCTGCCAGGATCTGTGCTTTCAGCTCTTCTGTCAGTTTTCCCTGGTCCTCAATGCTGGAAAGAACCTGATTCTTCTTGTCTTCCAGATTTCGAAGATAAGTCAGTCTCTCGTTCAGGTTACGAAGCTGCTCATCATTTAAGGTTCCAGTAGCTTCTTTTCTATATCGTGAAATAAAAGGGATGGTGTTTCCCTCATCGATCAATTTAACAGCAGCTTCTACCTGCCATTTCTGCACCCCAAGTTCCTGGGTGATTACCTGTAAAATATCCATTTTTTCAATCTCCTCTTGTTGCTTGTATTTCTAATTTCTGTAACCGTCATTATTTTCTGTATCATATCCGTTTCCAGAATCATTGGTCCAGTTATGAAAGCCGCCGTCAGCAGTTCCATCTCCTGGCAGTCTGTAGTCCAGTTCCCCATCCAGATCCCGATAAAATGCCACCATGGACATTTCCATATAAGGCATGATCCAGAAAAGTGCAATATAGAACGTGAACACAGATAATAACAAAAGCGGGATAAAGCTGAGATTCAGCTTCACATATCTCCAGATATTTCCCTTCATCAGCCTTGCGCTCTCTTTCAGTGCCTGGATTCCTCCAAGCTCTGTGTCATCCGCCATGAGAAAGTAGGTCATGGCAAATGGAAGGGAAATAAGAAAATTCAGCAAAGTGCTTACAGCCAGCAGTCCCAGAGTCATGGAAAGCCACTGGATCTGGGAATCCACAGTCAGTCCCGGATCTGTGGTAAAGCTCACATAATAGTAAGGGATTGCTGTGACCAGCTGGATCAGCGCCAGCACAAAGCCTGCAACGATCACCCTGTCTGGCTGGTTTTTGAAAAAGTAGCCCAGATCTCCCAGAGAAAACTCCTTTCCCCTGGAAATATTCAAAAGCATATACCCCAGACCAGCGGAAATGATCCCCACGATCAGTGACACCACCAGCATAAATACTTCACTGAGAACCAGATCCAGCGCGGATGTGCCAGAAAATAAATTGGTAGAAAGGATTGTTCCTAAAGTATTCAGACCATACACTGCCAGAAGCCCAAGGATCACAGTTCCAACATGTCCCTGCAATGCCTTTTTTGCCTGCAGTTTGATTTCCTTCGTACTTCTTTTTTTCATAATCATCATTCTCCTTTGCAGTGAAACAGCAGGCCGGGATTCTGATGCATCCCGGCCAGATATATTGCAGCACCATTTCGCTGTTTTCACTTTTTGCTCCATTAAGCCATGCCAGTTGTTCCCAATATAGCATTCTTCCATCTGACATCTGTAATTTTTTAATTACGCCGTTCTCTTGTTTCCCCAGAAAAACAGCGCTACCGTACCAGGACCTGTATGGCTTCCGATGGTAGTTCCGATGTTATTGATCTCAACCTTCCCATTTAATTTCGGGAAACGCTCTTCCACCAGCCTTGCCACTTCCCTGGCATCCTCTATACATGCGGACTGGGAAATATAACATTTCCCACTATAGTCAAGTCCGCCCTCAGCGTACTCTTCCATTTTGTCTACAACAGCCCGGATCACCTTTTTCTTGGTACGGATCTTAAATCTTGGGATCAGTTTTCCCTGATCATCCATATTCAGCAGCGGGCAGATATTCAGCATCGTGCCGAAAAAGCCGCTGGCCTTGGAAATACGGCCTCCTCTGATATAAAACGTAAGATCTGTGGAAAAAAACCAGTGATGCAGGTTCAGCTTGTGTTCCTCCGCCCAGGCATGAACCTCCTCAATGGGTCTGCCCTCATCCCGAAGGTCTGCAAGTTTATCCATAAAAAGCCCATATCCGGAGGATGCTCCCAGAGAATCCACCACCAGGATCTTACGCCCCGGATATTTTTCCTCCAGATCCGCTTTTGCAACGTTAGCTGAATTGATAACGCCAGAAATTCCTGAAGACAGGCAGACATGGAGCACATCTTTTCCCTCTTTCAGAAATCCTTCGAAATATTCTTCGAATTCATCTGCATTTACCTGGGAAGTCTTGGTGGATGCACCATCCTGCATGGCCTTATAAAATTGGTCAAATGGCATAGACTGTCCCAGATCATCTGCATATTCTTTTCCATTTAGTTCATAATGAAAGCAGATATAGGAAATATTTCTTTTCTCAAAATGTTCTTTCGTAAGGTCTGCTGTGGAACAGCAGCTGATCACATAGTCGCTCATATTTCCCTCCTGTTACTAATTTTGCAAAACCTCCAGATCGGGTTCTCCCTTATTCTGGAAGAATTTCATTTCTGTACGCAACACTTGCCACTGTATCCGGATCCTCATCCTTGTTAAACCAGAACTGTGCCCGGTTGTCAATCTTGGTATCTGCAGTCTTATAAATATTCAGGTAATCTCCGTCCTCATCACACGCATAGCCTTTTTCCTCTGCAGCTGCGATCAGGTCCGCCTTCTTCGCACCCAGGGTAAATCCACCGGAAAGAGTAAGGGTAAGAGCATCACTGTCGTAATTGCCTACCTCAAGCTCCCGTACAAAACAGTTCTCGATGGCAGTTGCATCCTGGGTAAAATTGTAAACACTGAAATGCACACTCTGGTTATTCTTCATCATGTCTACAAATTCCAGATCCCGGCCAGCCACATAAGCGCCATCTTCCACATCCTGAAGCTCCCAGCCATTCTCAAGGAATGCAGACACCGGAGCCGGAAGGGAATAAAGATCTCCGCAGAATTCCAACTGTGGAGCCAGCAGATCATCTCCCAGCTCAGTAGGAGCGGTATAGGAAGATACGATTTCTGGAACTTCCTCGCTTACACTTCCCTTGTCATATCCTTCTGGCTCTACGAAGTTACGCATATCTACCTGCTTCAGAGTATTGTCATCCTTATATACATAGAAATGAACTTCCTCGTAATAATCTTTCGAGTAGGAATACTTGGTATACAGGTCTCCCTCGTAAGTATCGCTTGGATCACCATAAGCAGCTTTGATATCATCAAAATTGGATTTTCCCATTACGATTCCGCCAGGCAGTTCTACAGGAGTAGCCGCCACATCAAAATCATAGCTTGCATCAATATCAATTCCTGCTACCAGACACTGGTTTAATGGCAGCTGGTTGATTCCAAGATTGATCACATCTACGGAAACGCGGTCGTCCCCTTTGTAAAAACTGATGGAACCATAGGAATTGGTTCCAACGCCCATCTCCGGGTCCTCGTTCTTGCCAAGTGTCCAGTCTGCTGCAAAATCCTGGTAATACATAGGGAACTGGTAAACCTTATCCCCGATCTTCACCTGAAAATCGTACAGGCTGTCGGACAGCTCTGTAACCGTTTCTGCACCAGCCTCAGGCTCATCAGCAGCCTCTCCTGCTGCCTCTGTAGTTTCGGCTTCCTGTGCCTCTGCATAAGCCGCGGACGGAACCGCACACAGGCACATTGCTGTAAAAAGCACTCCCAATACTTTTCTTTTCATACAGAAATTCCTCCTTAGAATGTATATTTGATCAGTCGGCAAGGCCGAAAGCATCGTGTACTGCATTCATAGCCCGGATTCCGTCTTTTTCGTTGATAAGGACGGTAATACGGATTTCAGATGTGGAGATCATATTAATGTTTACGCCTTCATTGTAAAGGCTCTCAAACATCTTGGCAGCCACGCCAGGATTGCTGAGCATACCGGAGCCAACAATGGAAAGCTTGGCGATATTGCGCTCAGAGTGAAGCTCCTTGAAGCCAAGGCGCTCCTGGCTCTCCTCCAGAGTGGCAACTGCATCATCCAGATCATCCTTATTTACGGTAAAAGAAATGTCCTTTGTTCCTGCACGTCCGATAGACTGCAGGATAACATCTACATTAATATTTTTCTTTGCAAGGGTATCAAATACCTTAAATGCAACACCAGGCACATCACGAAGTCCCAGTACTGCGATCCTCACAGCGTCTGTATCCAGCGCAACACCGCTGATCAGCATTCTTTCCACGCTAACTACCTCCTTAACTACCGTTCCTTCACTGTTATTCAGGCTGGAGCGGACCACAAGGGGCACTCCGTATTTCTTCGCCATTTCCACAGAACGGTTGTGAAGTACACCCGCTCCTGATGTTGCCAGATCCAGCATCTCATCGTATGTGATCTCTTTCAGCTTTCTGGCATTTGGAACCTTACGTGGGTCGGCTGTATAAACGCCGTCCACATCTGTATAAATCTCGCAGGCGTCTGCATGAAGCGCTGCTGCCAGTGCCACGGCAGTGGTATCAGAACCGCCTCGTCCCAGGGTGGTATAATCATCATACTTATCCACTCCCTGGAATCCGGTAACGATGACAATCCTGCGGGCATCCAGCTCACGGCGGATACGCTCTGTGTCAATTCTTTTCAATCTTGCATTCTGATGGCTGCTTGTGGTATGCATGGTCACCTGAAAAGCATTCAGGGAAACCGCCGGAACGCCCAGCTTGTGCATTACCATGGCCATCAGAGATACGGACATCTGCTCACCGATGGTAAGGAGCATATCCATCTCACGCTTCGGAGGCTTGTCGTCCATATCATGAGCCATACGGATCAGCTCATCTGTATATTTTCCCATGGCGGACAAAACCACCACCACGTCATTTCCTTTTTTATATTCCTCGATACAACGGTTGGCAACATTATACATTCTCTGTTTGTCCCCAACGGAAGTACCGCCGAATTTCTTAACTATCAGCATAGTTTTTCCTTTCACGCTGTCAGTTTTATTTTTTATCTGCGCATACAGACAGTTTCACGCAGCTGCCCATTACCTGAATAACTGCGGTTTCATGTTATCAGTCTTTCACGCGGATCATGCCCAGAACATTCTCTCCAAGCGCTTTCACACGCGCTTTGTACTCGCCCTGTGTCATAAGTCTGGTAATAAAACCAAATTCTTCCGGAAGGGAATCCGGCTCGATCACAGCCTCAACCTTACCAAAAGCCTTATCCACCTCATCCAGGGAAGTATCCTTCACACGGACAAAGAAACGGCCTTCTACAGAATCCGGCTCCATCAGGGTCATCTCTTCATTGCTCCAGTTATTCGGAATGGTGTCATGAAGATGCTTTGCAGCCTCCACAACGTCTGCTGCAACTGCACTGGCAGTAGGAAGCTTGCCAGCTCCGCTTCCATAGAACATGGCATCGCCAAGCATATTTCCATGTACAAAAATACTGTTGAACACACCTTTTACGCCATAAAGAGGATTATCCTGTCCAACAAGGAAAGGTGCTACAAGTGCGTAGAAGGAATCGTCTCCCAATTTCTTGCTTGTGCCAAGAAGCTTGATGCTTCTGCCCATTTCTCTTGCGTATTCCATATCCTCTGGTGTGATCTTTGTAATTCCTTCTGTATAAACATTTTCAAAATTCAGGAATTTTCCATATGCCAGAGAGGAAAGAATGGCAATCTTACGGCATGCGTCCTGTCCTTCCACGTCAGCGGTAGGATCAGCCTCTGCGTAGCCTTTTTCCTGAGCCTCTTTCAGAACAGTATTGAAATCAGCACCTTCTGTGATCATCTTATCCAGCATATAGTTGGTAGTTCCGTTCAGAATTCCGCTGACCTCATCGATCTCATCTGCGGTAAGAGAACCGTTGATGGCACGAATGATCGGGATTCCACCGCCGCAGCTTGCCTCGAAAAGGAAGTTGATCTTTTTCTCTTTTGCAATTTCCATAAGCTCAGGACCGTATTTGGCAACCAGAGCTTTATTTGAGGTGCACACACTCTTGCCGGCTTCAAGTGCTCTTTTTGTAAAAGTATAGGCAGCACCGGTTCCTCCCATTACTTCTACTACAATTTTAACTTCCGGATCATTTACGATCTGCTCAAAATCATGAACAAGAATCTCTTCTACCGGATCTCCCGGGAACTCACGAAGATCCAGTACATATTTGATCTTAATCTCTTCCCCGGCTCTTTTGTTAATCAATTCATGATTGGTGCGGATGACTTCTACTACACCACTTCCAACTGTGCCATATCCTAACACTGCAATATTTATCATCTGTCCGTTACTCCCTGCCTAAAATTTTTAAATAATGGATTCCTCCCATCTGTTCAATGTCATCCACCATTGCCTCTGCATCCCCTTCTCCCTGAAGGATCTGCACACTTAAGGTAAGAGTGGCAATACCACTGATGGGAATACTCTGATGTATAGTCAGAATATTGCCATGATTTTCCGCAATAGCCCGAAGAACATTGGATAAAATTCCCGGCTCATCATCCATCTGTATAATAAAAGTGATGGTCTTTCCCTTGGCTTCCTCGTGGAAGGGAAAAATATCATCTTTATATTTATAGAAAGAGCTTCGGCTGATTCCCACAGCGTCTGCAGCTTCCTGAACTGTAACTGCCCGCTTTGATTCCAGAAGCTTCTTCGCTGCAACTACATTCAGAAGCACTTCCGGCACAGCCCGCTCTTTTACTACAAAATATTTATTCTTATCTGTTGTCTTTGGCATCCTGCATTTCCTTCCACTTTCACTGCGCCCTGCAAATCTCTGCCATTACAGCCGCTGTATCCAGACATAATCCGGAAACTGGCATTGCCCTGTTACCGTTACTTCGTGAACAGCAGCATGCTTTTACTGCTGCTCTGCAGGTCTCTTCGCAAGTGCGATCCATTTCAGATATGCATTAATAAAGATATCAATGGCACCATCCATAACTGCATCTACATTTCCGGTTTCTTCATTGGTACGGTGATCTTTGACCATGGTATATGGCTGCATAACGTAGGAACGGATCTGGTTGCCCCAGCCGATATCCGTTACTTCGCCTCGGATTCCGGAAAGCTTGGCTTCTGCTTCCTGCTGTTTCAGAAGATATAACTTCGCTTTCAGCATCTGCATAGCCTTATCTTTATTCATATGCTGGGAACGCTCATTCTGACACTGTACCACGATTCCTGTTGGGAAATGAGTGATACGGATAGCGGATGAGGTCTTGTTGATATGCTGTCCGCCGGCACCACTGCTTCGGTAGGTATCAATACGGATGTCCTCATCATTGACCTCTACGTCCAGATCTTTCTCAATATCCGGCATTACATCGCAGGATACGAAAGAGGTCTGGCGCTTTCCAGCCGCATTGAACGGGGAAATACGTACCAGACGGTGAACACCTTTCTCAGACTTCAGAAGTCCGTATGCGTTCTCTCCGTTTACCTGGAACGTAACAGATTTGATACCAGCTTCATCGCCGTCCAGATAGTCCAGAACTTCAATTGAAAAGCCCTTGCGTTCAGCCCAGCGTGTATACATACGATACAGCATACTGCACCAGTCGCAGGCTTCTGTTCCACCAGCTCCTGCGTTCAGTTTGATAATAGCATTCTCGCCGTCATACTCTCCTGAAAGAAGTGTCTTCACGCGGATACTGTCAAACTGTGCCTGGAACTCATCCAGCATTTCCTGGATTTCTTCGATCATGGACGGATCATTTTCCTCATAGCTCATCTCGATCAGGGTCTCCATATCTTCTTTCTGGGTTACCAGATTCTGATAGGTTTCCATGTCGTCCTTCATACCCTTTAATTCTTTCATTTTCTTCTGGGATATTTCTGCATTGTCCCAGAAATCAGGCGCTTCCATTTCGCGCTCTAATTCTTCAACCCGCTTTTCTTTGTTAGCCAGGTCAAAGTGAATCCCTCACTTCCACTAATGGTTCTGTGTATGTTGCAAGAATGCTCTTGAACTGGTCTAATTCAACCATAGCTTCACCTTCTTTCTAATATTTCTGTGTAACTGTCCAGTGTTTTCTGAATCGTTACATTTCTTCAACAATGCCGCCGGCCTGGAACGTGTTTGAAAAATCATTCCCGCGATCCGCACGGCACACAGACTTTCAAACTATACAATAGCATATTCCGTGGGAAATTACAATAAAAAGCGGTGTGGAAAGGAATAGCCACCCGTTACCGTTTTCTTTGTGAATAACAGGCATTCTCTCTGTTGCGATTTTTTCTCAAAAATGGATTTTAGAATAGGTTGAAAAATCTCTGTATTTCTTATATCATAAACTAATGGTTCGTTTGTGGAACATGGTTCTATGATATGATGATTTTGGTTAAAGCTATTAATGAAGAGGTATCATTTTTGAAGAAGAAAGAAGCGGTATTTATTGGTGCACTATTGGTTATTTCAGTGGTGCTTTGTATTTTTGTTTATGCGGTTCCACATGGAACTCATGGGTCGATCCAGATTACGGTGGATGGGGAACTTTATGGGACTTATTCACTGGCGGAGGATCAGGTGATCCAGATTGGGGATACCAATGTGTGTGAAATTAAGGACGGCGAGGTAAAGATGACAGAGGCGGACTGCCCGGATCATCTTTGCATGAAGCAGCCGGCAGTGGGCAGTGCAGGCGGATATATTGTGTGCCTGCCAAACAGAGTAGTCATTCAGGGAGAGGGCGATTCAGATTCACAGGATTCCGAAAGTGGATTTGACGCAGTGGTGTAAGTGATGAATCAGAAAAAGACAGCGTATCTTGGGCTGTTTGCAGCCATTGCCATTATTTTCGGGTATGTGGAATCGTTGATTCCGTTTTTTGCGGGAATTCCGGGAATGAAACTAGGGCTTGCAAATCTGGCGGTGCTTTTTGTGCTGGAGAGGTATACGTGGAAAGAAGCGGCGCTGGTTTCCATTGTGAGAATTTTTATTATCGGTTTTATGTTTGGAAGCGGCTCCAGTATTATGTATAGCCTGGCGGGGGCGACCCTTAGTTTGATTGTGATGGTTTTTGTGAAAAATAAGATTGGATTCGGGCAGCTGGGTGTAAGTGTGGCTGGTGGCGTTTCCCATAACATCGGTCAGCTGCTGGTGGCGATTCCGGCAACGCATACGGTGGGACTGTTGTATTATTATGCTCCGGCGCTGATGGTGTCGGGAGTGATTACAGGACTGCTGATTGGAGTGCTGACGAAGGAAGTGCTTAAGAGGATTCCGTAATATGTTACCACCGTACGCATCTGGGCTGAATATATTCCACGCGGGGAGGCGCAACATTCCGCGGAGCTAACTGCTAACTGCGACTAAACATCTCAGGAGAGCCTTCGATGTTAAGTCTTCGTAAGCAGTGGATCTCCGCTCCATTAAAGGCGCGCCTTGAATGCCCCGCTTAGGAATATATTCAGCCCAAATGCTGTTGATTGAAAAAGAGCTCCTGACGATAGTTTTTGACTATCCTCTGGAGCTCTTTTCGTTATTCCGTAAGCTATCATTTTCTATGAATCTATCATGGACAACTTACGCTTCGTTTACTGTGTATCCGTCTTTCATTAATTCGAATTTATCCATCAATCCACTTGTCACATACACATTTTTGTCTTCATCTACGAATACGGCTTCTGCATCATATTTCTCTAAAAGAGGTTTCGCGGCGTCCAGACCCAGGACGAAGCAGGCAGTGGAGAGGCCGTCGGCCAGGTAACCCTGGTCGCAGACGATGGTGACGGAGGTGAGACCGTTCTGTACAGGATAGCCGGTCTTTGGATCCAGAATGTGGTGGTAGCGAATTCCATCTTCTATGAAGTATTTTTCGTAGTCGCCGGAGGTGGAAAGGAACTGGTTGGCGTCCAGGGTGATGGCTCCAAGATAGTCGCCTTCCGTGTCACGGGGATCGGTAAGGGCTACTTTCCAGGAGGAGCCGTCGGGCTTTTCGCCGTAGGTCATGACACTGCTGCCGCCAAGGTTCAGGATCATACCGACGACGTCTGGCTGGGTTTGCAGGTAATCCATGATCTGGTCACAGCCCATGCCTTTTCCAACAGCACCAAGATCCAGGGTACAGCCATCAAGAAGGGTTACATTGTTTCCGTCCACCTGAATTTTCTCGTAGCCCACTTCGGGAAGAAGAGTGTCAATTTCGGACTGGTCCGGGACATGAGGATTCTCGCCGTCAATGTTCCACAGGCGGATGATCTTTCCAAGGGTGGGGTCAAAAACACCGTCGGAATCCTGGGACAGTTGGCGGATTTTCTCAAGGTCGGCGACAAGATCATCAGAGACTTCCATGGTCTTGCCCTCAGCATTGTTCAGCTGGGAAATCTGGGAGTTTTCCTCTGTCCAGGAAAGGAGGGTGGTTTCCATTTCGCGGAGCTTTTCGCCAATCTGAGTGTTGATGTCCTTGCCTGAGGTATAAAGGGTTTCGGAAACTACCGTGTCCATTGCGAAATCTGCGTTGGTGTATTTTTCTATGTCAGATGCATAAACAACTGTAGTTGTTTTTCCCAGTACTGTAGCGGAAATGACAGTGAGAAGCAGGCTGCCGCAGAGGATTCCTGCCACACTTCTCTTTCTCAAATTCCTTCTCCCATTAAACATATCCAAGCAGGTAAGTGATTGACCTCTGGACTGCTTTTTATAATGTACCTTAATTAAATCGACTTCATTCTGAAATCTTACTTTACTTCTTTTTTTACTCATATCCTGTTCTTTCTGATTTTATTTTCTCTTATTTTCCAATAGCTTTCGCCCATCTTTTTCCAGCGCGTGTTCAAGAAAGAATCCTGCTTTGCAGGATTCTCCGCCTGCGGCGGGTCGCTATAAGCGACATCTACCTTTCCGCCGCAGTGCGATCCTGCCCGGCAGGGCTTTTTATGCTATAGGGAATTCCAACGGAATTTCCTATAGCATAAAAAAGGCTCTCATCTTTCGCCTTCGGAATCCCGATCCGGATGTTCCTCTTCGGGCAGATTCCCTGGCAGGCGTGGCAGCAGATACATTCTCCGGAGAGAGAGGTATCACCGTCAATGTCCAGATGAGCAGGGCAGCGTTTTTTGCAGGCTCCGCATTTCGCCGGACAGGTGCTTCTGTCACGATTGAACAGTGCAGAAGGCGCTATAGGCATTATAGCAAAAATTGCGCCCATTGGGCAGAGGAACTGGCAGAAAAATCTTTCCTGAGTGCACATTCCGATCATGAGCAGAATCAGCAGCACAATCCCCACCTTGTAGGCAGCACCGGGAAGTCTGCCAGCGGTGAGCATGGAAAACACATCCCATGGGCTCATGCCCTGAAGCTTGCTGTACCAGCCGGTAAGGATAGATACAAGAAGCACCAGAAGCCAGATATATTTCACCTTCTGCAAAATGCGGATGGCTTTTTCTGAGTATCCGTGACGGCCTTTTTTATGAAAAACCTTCTGGCGGATAAACACAGTCAGCTCGTACAATGCATCCCCAAGGGAACCAAATGCGCAGGCATATCCGCAGAAATGCCGTCCGAACAGGCAGGTTACCACCAGCAGCACGGCAGTCACATCCAGAAAGGAATTCCAGCTGATTGCTTGATGTGCTGCGATTGCCTGAAAAACGGACTTCACGCCTGCGAATGCTGTGGAAAAAAGTGCCGGAGCAAAAATGAAAAACAGAAGCTGGATGCCGGCACGGATCAGCCGGATTTTTCTCTGTCTCTTTTTCATTGATTTTCCGCCTTTCCAAATGCATCATTTACAGCGTTGATAATTCCAGTGGAACTGAAGGTTGCTCCGGAAATGGTGTCAACATCTGTACTCTGGGCAGCCAAAATGGTACTGATCACGCCCTGTCCCTGGGAAAGGTATGCAGAGTCTTCGCCTGGTGCACTTACCACCTGAATGTCTGTAATCGTGTCATTTTCAAGTGTAACCTGAACCTGGATATTGCCGCCAAAGCCCTGGCCGTCTCCTGTGTAGGTTCCGTTTTTGTAGACAAGATCTTCACTTTCTTCCTCAGAAGAAGCGTCCTCAGCCTCTGTCTCATCTGTATTCTTGTCATCTTTTTTCGTGTCCTCGGAAGCATCCCCGGAAGCCGCTTCTTCCGTCTGGGCTTTCTGATTCTTCGCTTCCTCTTCTGCCTTTTTCTTCGCCTCTTCCTGCGCTTTTGCAGCCTCTTCAAGGGCACTTAATATCTCATCCTGCTGTTTTTCCAAGGCCTCCACTCTGGTTGTCAGACTGGCGATCTGCTGGTCTTTTTCGGTATCACTATCTTTTTTCTGCATGGAGTTGTAGCCGAGAACGACACCAACGATCAGAAGCAGACATAAAACTCTCATAATAAAACTCTGGTATTTCATGGGTTATGCTCCTTTTGCCTGATTTAATGCATTTCTAAATGCCTGAATAAATCCCTGGGAGGAATATGTGCATCCAGATACTGTATCTACACTGTCTGCGGACTGCTTTCCCATAACCTGTCCAAGAATTCCCTCCCAGGCTGTATCTGCATATTCTTCATCATCATAGGAAAAATAAGTTGCTCCCACAATCTGTCCTCCGGATATTGTTACGGTAACCTGTACACTGTCTGGTCCGTCATTGCCTTCTCCAATGCCAGTGTAGGTTCCATCTGTATATGCACCAGCAGGCACAGGCGTGGGTTCTGGCGTAGCTGTCGGTTCCGGCGTCACAGAATTCTCCGGTGTATCCGTCGGTTCCGGTGCAGAAGTTGGCGCTGGCGTTTCAGTAGGCTCTGGTACAGCTGTAGGCTCCGGTGCAGTCGTTGGTTCCGGAACAGAAGTCGGCTTTGGCGTATTTGTGGGTTCTGGCTTCTCGGTGGAATCCGGCGCCTCAGTGGGCTCTGGCGTTACTGAAGGCTGTACCTCTGTATTTTTTGCCTGCTCCAATGCTATTTTGGACGCATCCAGAATTCCCATAGAAGAAAATGTTGCACCACTTACAGTGTCAATTCCTTCTGTACTCTGCTTTTCCAGTATTTTAGGCTGTATGGATCTCCATGCCTTATTGAAAAAGCTTCTGGTATCTGAGTTTGTATTGGTTACTTCCGTAATTTTTCCGTCTTTAATTGTCAGTGTTATGTTAACCTTTCCAGAATATCCCATTGCAGACCCTGTATAGGTACCATCTTTCAAAAGCTTTACAACCGGCTGTTCATCTGACGGATTATCCGGAGTCTTGGTAGGATGTGGAATCTCCGTTGGAATTGGTGTTACAGTTTCATCAGGTACAGTAGTCGGGGTTGGAGTTATATCTTCTTCCTTTGAGTCTGTAGTTCCTGATTGATCAGCCTTTGAAAGAGCCTGGGATAAAGCTCCGAGAATTCCATTGGAAGAAAATGTTGCACCACTTACAGTATCAATTTCAGAAGTACTCTGTCTGGAAATCACATTGGACTTGATTGTTTTCCATGCTTTATTAAAAAATTCAGGTGTGTCTGTATTTGTGTTGCTTATTTTTTTGATTTTTCCATTTTTTATTGTAACCTTTACCGTTACGATTCCATCAAAGCCTTCTGCCTGTCCCTCATATACGCCATCTTTATAGCTGACAGAAGTATCTTTCTTCGGTTTCTTTGCAGGTTTTGGCGTTGGCGTTGGAGTTGGTGTGGCAGCCGGTGTGGCAGAATCACTGTTTCCTGCCTGTGAAAGGGCATTCTGTACTGCCTGGATAATCCCGTTTGAGGAATAAGTTGCACCGCTGACTGCATCCACATTCGGGGACTGGCTTGATAAAACCTTACTTACAACGCCCTGTGCAGAGGCAAAATAAGAGCCTGTTTCTCCAGAGGCACTCAATATATCAACAGCTGTGATTTTCCCACCTGATACAGTTACCTGTACGGTAATCGTTCCTCCAAAGCCAGTACCGCTGCCCTGATAAGTTCCATCTTTATAGCCGCCTTCCGGAACTTCTGTAGTTGGTGTAGTGGTGGAGCCCTGACCTACCCCTGAAGATGCAGCCGTTTTTACTGGAAGGGTCTTTGAGCTTCCTTTTTTTATACCACTTTTTTTCTTTGAAATTTTGGAGGTTTTTTTCTTTGAAGATGATGATGTATTTTTGCCTGCTTTCAGCAGACTCTCCTCTTTTGCCTCGTCATCTGCTGCCTCATAGGAATAGGCTGTTTTCAGAAGCGATTCCAGATCCTGGGATTTTACAACCTCTCTGGTTTCAGCAGTCACTTCTTTTCCACTGCTGCCAGCCTGAGCACCTGCTGCAGCCACAGCCGCAATAACCACTGCTGCTGGAGCAAGTTTCACCAGATTCTTTTTTTCAAAAGGATTCTTATCACTGTCTCGTTTTTTCATGCTGTCTCCTGTTAAAATATGTAGCAAAATAAGTTTCTTTTTACAAGCAAAAGCAGGGGCTGTTAAAAACGGCCCCCGTTCCTTTGCCTTGTTTTTGCACAAGTATTATTTGTTATCGTAAAAGCTTTGTAATCATTATTTTACTTTTACTTTGAATTTCTTAGATACTCCATTACTTGTAACAGTGATGGTTGCAGTACCTTTCTTCTTACCTTTTACAACACCTTTTGCAGTAACAGTCGCTACTTTCTTGTTGCTGGACTTGTATGTTACTTTTCCGGATGGTGTTGCGGTTGCTTTGATTTTTACTGTTTTGCCTTTCTTGATTGTTGCAGAAGATTTTGCAAGCTTCAGAGAAGGTTTCTTAACCTGGATTACTACCTTCTTAGTGTAATTTCCAACCTTTACCGTAATGGTTGTCTTTCCCGCTTTTTTCGCTTTTACAACGCCTTTGGAAGAAACAGTAGCTACTTTCTTGTTGCTGGATGTAAATTTAACTTTTCCAGTTACATCATTTTTTACAACCGTAATGGTTGTAGATGTTTTTCCTTTGGTGTAAATTGTGGAAGCTTTTGCAGTTGCTGTAATTCCTTTGGCCGGTGCTGCAGTCGGTGCCGGAGTTGCAGTTGGCTGTGCAGGTGCTGCAGTTGGCTGTGCCGGGGCTGGTGTTGCAGTCGGCTGTGCCGGTGTTGCGGTTGGAGCCGGAGCCTTTACAAGCATGTTGAGAGCTTCTCTTAAATGTCCGATCTGCTCTTCTACGCCATAAGTTGTCTGATTCTTAATATTTGCAAGCATTTCCTCGCACTCTTCAAGCTCATTTGCAATGCTGTCTTTTGCAGCAGCCCAGCTCTCCGGAGTATAATCAGCCTCGTTCAGGGCTTTTGCTTCTGCGATAATGTTTTCCAGTGGCGTGGAATCTGCATCACCTGCAGGTTTTGCAATATTCTCAGCTGTTGCCTGGAATTTTACAACGTAATCCTGGTATCCAAGGGCATGAACAGTAAGGATCCAGTAACCAGTTCCGTCAGTTCCTTCCGGAAGCTTGCATCTTCCAGATTCTGTAAGACCAAGCTGGATACCCATCATTTTATGCATCCAGTTATCAGCTGCAAATTTTGTTCCATAGTTTGCAAGTCTGTTTGTATAAGTGGAATCATTTCCATAATATGCCCACTCAACAGACTGCATATGTGCACCAAGATCGCCATAGTTTCCAGTCAGGTCAACTCTCAGGAACTCACCATAAGAACCATTTCCAGGTTTTACAGTTGCTGTAATTCCGTCTGCCACTTTCAGCTCTGCATCTTTGATACCAGACTCAGTTCCGTTCTGTCTTGCTCCGATTACAAAGCTTCCGTCTTCAGCTTTTGTAACTTTTTTCAAACCATTTGTATTTGCAGTTACATTTGCAACAGCTTCATAGGATTTCAGTTCTTTCTCGCCATAACCGCCGATCAGCTGTCCGCCATTTTTTACAATTGTATGGCTTTCTGCAAAAGCAGCAAGGTCAGCTCTCTTAATCTCAACCGGTACATATTTCAGTCCAGTTACGGTATATCCGGTTACATTGTTCCGGTTAAATACTTCTGATGTTCCATCGGCATAATAAACTGTTTTTCCGTCTGCGCTCCAGTGGGAAACTGTTTTTCCATTAAGAACCGCGATTGCCTGGAAGCTTCCTCTGTGAAGGCCATGGTTTGCAGTTGCTCTTGTTACAGCATCAAATGCTCCAAGGTCTGACTCACCTCTTCTGTCTTTTTCTTCAGAAGAAGCTGTGGAGCCTGCATTGTATACATCCTCGGAAGCCCAGTACTCAGCCCATGTAAGACCTGCGTATACATATACGTTTTCGTTGTAAACAAATGTTACATCTGGGTATCCGGCAGCACTTACAACTACTGTATCTCCATCGTTTACAGCTGTTTTAGAATAATCAAGAGTTCCATCCTCCTGAACAATCTTCACAGCACCTTTTCCGCTTGCAGCATACTCTTGGTCACCAATTTTTACTTTTGAAACTGTTTTGGTAAATGCAACAAACTGCTCAGCGGTAATATCTGCCGCAGCAACCAGTTTTCCTTCATACTCATCATAGGAAGCCATTACAGTATCTGTTGTTGCTGTAAAAGTAGCGCTGACAGGAGCATATTTTCCATTTGCATCGGAAATTGTCAGAGTATGTGTTCCAGGTGTAAGATTTGTAACCTTTACTCCTGTCTCTGTTGTCGCTGCTTCCACATCATCAACTGCATATTTCTTTGAATAATCAGATGGAAGTGCTTCAGATAATTCAACTTTAACCTCTGCATCTGTTACCTTGATGTTGTCAACGGTTGCACTGACACCTGTTTTTACCGGAACATAAGTATCTGGAATATCAAAATTAATTTCCCCCTTATCCGTATAGTACGTTACGCTGGAAATAGTTTTTCCCATCATGGATTTGTAGTGGTCAGAGCTTATTGGGCAACCGTGAGATTCTGTTGTAAAGCCGGTGCTCCATGCAAGTTCTTTTCCTTTCCAGATATTCTCAAGATGACGGAGTGCATAAGTGGTTCCGTCTGTTGTATTGATGATTACACCATAAATCTTATCACCATTAGATGCATTTACTACTGCCTTTACTGCTGTCTCATCCAGCTCAAGCTGATAATCTCCATATTTGGAATTAAGCTTTAATTCAGCATTCACACTAACATTCTGTTCGGACATTCCCTGAACAGCGCCAAAAGAAATATTTCCGTTCTCATCTACGCTCATTTCCTTGTAATATGCAGGAGTTTCTGCCGGAACATAATAAGTATAGCTTGGCTGTTCAATAAGAGCCGCTGCACCAGTATATGTATTAGTACTTACCTGGCCTTTCATGTTCGTAGTAATCTCTATAGTAGTGCTGTCTGTAATCTGTTTAAAATTTTCCAAATCAGAAGCTTTATTCACTTTTACCGGAAAAGTAACACCTGCAAGTTCATTTCCTTCCGCGCTTGTATGATAAGCAGCATTTCCATTCATCACGCCGCTCATCTTTGTTTTTGCTTTCGTCGCGGATGTAAATGCATCTACTTTTACATCATTGTTTTTCAACTCAGATCTGTAAAAAGCTTCATAGGGAATGTTCATCAGTACGATCTGACCATCCTCCACTGTTTTCAAAGCTCCCGCTTCATTGTTGGTTTCGCCCTCAGTGTCTGCTAAAAAAGCATCTTCTGTGTCTCCGGTTTCACCATCCTCGAATCCAGACTCCTCTTCTGCGGCTTCTCCAGACTCAAAACCATCCTCTGTGTCTGTAGCAAAATCTGCTGAATCGTCAGCCTCTGATGATTCGTCATAGTCGTCTGAAATCTCATCAGAACCATATGTAGTCTCCTCAGATACCTCAACAGCTACTTCTCCAGAAATAAAGTCCTCTGCCATAACTCCAACCGGTGAACTGGTCATCGCTACAGCTGCACTCATAATGATCGGAGCAATTTTTCTTAATAACTTTTTGTCAGCCATTCTCTTCCTCCTTGTTTAACTATTATTAGTGTTTTCTAATCTTTGTTTATTTTACAGAATTGTGTTAGAAATGTCTATCTATTTTTAGTTTAGACATTGCACTTTTTTTATCAACAAGAGGGGCTGTTTCGTATATCAACATGCTGATTCCGTCTCCATATTTTATATAAAAAATGCTTTCCTCTCTTTAGGCATAATGATATCGCTTACAGACATCATCCCCCCATTTGCAGCAAAAAAGAATCCAGGCACGGAAGTCTTCTTACTTCTATACCTGGATTCTCCTACATTGAAAATTAAGCAACTGCCATATTGACTTGTCTGATTTTTCATCTGCTGCACCGCCTTCCTACGCGATGCACAAAAATTATACTGTGTATCATTTCCCTTTGGCAGCCTTTAAATTTCATTTTTATTTATCTTTTCTGCCATATCTGCATTTTGCGCCCTCTGGCGGTCACAAATACGTTTTAGAACAGCCGTTTTGCTACACAGACACGGCCGTTTGGATGCGCCATACACCATATTTTCTTTCTATGAGAAAAAGCTTTCAGCCACGCTCATCTCTGCAATATATCCAACAGTTCCTGTCATAAAAATAGTTCCATCTTCTTTAATGTCGATCTGGATCATACCACCTGGCTGGTTTACATTGATTCTGTTTTCCATCAGACCTTTTCGGTAGGCTGCAATGGCTGCTGCACAGCTTCCTGTACCGGAAGCTTTTGTGTAACCGGAGCCACGCTCCCAGATCTCGATATCCAGATTTCCTTTATCAATCTGGCGGCAGATCTGCAGGTTCACTCTTTCCGGGAACTCATCTGCATTTTCCACATATGGCCCCAGCTCTCTTACTTTTTCCTGAGATACCTGATCCATGAAAATAATGCAGTGTGGATTTCCTACTGTGAGACAAGTTGCCTTGTATTCTTTCTTGTTAAATGTAAATGGCTCATCGATCACCTCACGCACCTCGCCAGTTACCGGAATCTCTCTGGAAAGGAAAGAGGCTTTGCCCATATTTACGCGGAACTCTGTCGCTCTGGCATTCAGACACTCTACTTCGATTGTTCCGGATAAAGTCTCAATGGCAAATTTTTTCTCTGTAACATACTCATTGTCCATAAGATATTTTGCAAAAATACAGACACCGTTTCCACTGATTGCAGCTTCACTTCCATCGGAATTAAAAATATGCATTCCCATTTTTCCGTTAATGTCAACTGGTCCGTAAAGCACACCATCCGCTCCAAGTCCGAACCCCCGCTGGCAAAGAAGCGCAACTTTTTTGCCCTGCAGCTGAAGCTGGTTTTTCTTCGCATCCAGTACCAGATAATCATTTCCAAAGCCCTGATATTTTGTCATGATAATGCTGTCTCTCATTGTTTTCAATTCCTTTCTGACGAAACGCCCGTGATCTTTTTTCTCAAATCACATCTTATATCCAGTATAGCGTTTATTTTTCCCATGTACATAGAATAACTTGCGAAATATATTGCAAAAAATGCGGTATTTCATTTATAATAAAGTCATATTTCAAGCGCAGAATTGAATTATGACGCTACGCAAACGTAGCTGCAAACAAAGTTTGCGGTTCCATACACACTATAGTTAAAACAGGAGCCATAACATATGAATTCTTTCAATGAGCCAACTGAAAAAACCGGCTATCTGGAGCAGGATTTCCGGCTTTTTCACATCAAGGACCAAACCAAGCGGGAATTTTCCTACCATTATCATGATTTTCACAAGGTGATCATCTTTCTTTCCGGAAAGGCAGCCTACCACATTGAGGGAAAGTCCTACTACCTGAAGCCCTGGGACATTCTCCTCGTGAACCGTCACGCCATCCACAAACCTGAAATTGATTTTTCGGTTCCATACGAACGTTTTGTACTATGGATCCGCAACGACATCAAATCCACAGAACTGCTCCGCTGTTTTCAGAAGGCGATTGACCGGAGTTACAATCTAATCCGTCTGGACTCTGACACTCAGGAAAAATTAAAGCAGCTTCTCTACGAACTGGAAGCTGCCCTGAAAGACAAAAAATTTGGAAGCGAGCTTCTTGGCTCAGCTCTTTTTACCCAGTTCATGGTTTATGTAAACCGCATTTTTCTGGAAAAGCAGTACATTTACGACGCTCGCTCCTACAGCAGTGATTCCCAGATAGAAGAGCTTCTCCGTTATATTAACCACAACCTTACGGAAGATCTTTCCATTGAAACCCTTGCGCGGAAATACTACCTGAGCAAGTATCACATGATGCGGAAATTCAAGGAGGAAACCGGTTACACCATCCACAACTACATCATTAGCAAGCGCCTTCTTCTCGCCCGCACAAAAATTTCCGAAGGCACCCCCATCCTGAAGGCCGCCCAGTTAAGCGGCTTCTCCGACTATACCACCTTCTCCCGGGCCTATAAAAAACAATTTGGCACCGCGCCGAGCCAGACAATATAATTGCTATTTAGTTGATTAAAAGTTCTTCAATGCGGACGCATTTGGACAATGTGTATTACTCACTCGCCGGCGCAAC
>NZ_JBCPGE010000018.1:0-79459 GCF_040914025.1 Ruminococcus sp. RTP21484sp1_RTP21281st1_A8_RTP21281_210402 | reverse complement strand
ACCTTGAGGAGATATTTTATTTTAACAACAAAAAAATGCCGTATTTATGCGGCTTTTGGCGTTTCGCAAACGCCTATGTCATAACACATTTTGAAAGGAGATAACATTTATGGCAAACGAAACAATGAACCTGAACACCCCTATTTTAACCCTTGACTCCGATACTGTATTAGAAACTGCTCAATCAAAAGCGGATTTAATCTGGCATGACATCCAAAATGCCTATCGTACCCGGAAAATTCTCACTGGCATTCTAGGAGGTATTGAAAAGACCGAAGCTGGCAGCTTAATAGCAATTATTTACTATAAGGATTATCGGGCAATCATCCCTATCTCGGAAATGATGATCAATCTAATCCAGGATGAAACTCATGATTACGGAGATCTCTCTCTTAGACAGAACAAAGTCCTTAATAATATGCTTGGTTGTGAAATCGACTTTGTAATCAAAGGACTGGATACCAAATCCAGAAGCATCGTTGCCAGCCGGAAAGATGCTATGCTGAAGAAACGTCAGATTTTCTATTTTGATCAGGACTCTTCCGGGCAGACAAAAATTTATGAAGACCGTATTGTGCAGGCCAGAGTCATTGCCGTTGCTGAAAAAGTAGTCCGGGCAGAAATCTTTGGTGTAGAAACTTCCATCCTTGCAAGAGATCTGTCTTTTGACTGGCTGGGTGATGCCAGGGAACGATTCCAGGTAGGGGAACATATTCTGGTCCGGATCTTAACTATCCAGGGAGATTCCCCGGAAACGCTCTCCATCCATGCAGATGTAAAAAGCGTGGAAGGCAACACCAGCAAAGAAAATCTGAAAAATTGTCGGGTACAGGGAAAATATGCCGGAACGGTGGAAGACATCCACAAAGGAACTGTTTTTGTCCGGTTAGAATTGGGCGTCAACGCCATTGCTCACAGTTGCTACGACAGCCGCACCGTTGGGAAGAAAGATAAGGTGTCCTTTGTTGTGACACATATTGACGAAGATCGAAATGTTGCAGTGGGGATCATTACTCGGATTATTAAGCAATACATTTAATTAAATAGTAGTATCCCGTGAGGAAAGAACTACTAATTGCCCCTCACGGGAAAACATCTAGAATTTTTTTGAAGTTTGGTATAGAAAGATACTCCCATACTCTTTATTAAATCCATTCTTCTTTTTTCTCAAACTCGCTGCAATAGTCTTAATAAATTCTTACTTTTCATTTTTAAATCTCTAAAATAAGAAACTTTTATATTTGGTAGCTAATTTTTCTTTATTTGTTTATATTTTGCATTAAGTGCATAAAATACCTTTTACAAACATTGTCTCAGCCACATAAATTAATTCGCTATATATCATGTCCATATCGTCCTTATTATCAGCATATAAAGCTGCTATCATAGAAGATATTTCCCCAATTGATTTATCCTTATTGGCAATAATATTCATAAACAACTCATATATAGTAATGTTAATTTTTTCTATTTCAATTCTATTATCTTTTGAATAAAGTATATAATAGTTCTCTTCATCTAATTTATTTATATTACAATATTCTTTCTCTATGAGCAAATATTGGTATGCGTTGTACACATCATACTCTTCCTTCAAAAGAATCACCCCGGCATGAATACAGAGAACTTGTTTTAAAAATATGTCTTTACTCTCCATCACATTCGTTTCAATTTCAACTGGTCTTTCACTCATAATCAACATTCCTCGAACCAATTCTATTAACTCCGACAACCACGGAGCCGAACAAACAGACTCGGTAATAATGCTCTCACAGAATGAATCTACGTATTCGAAATATGTCAATCGTCTAGTTGCAATACTATCATAAAATGTATCAAGACATTCTATAAAGTAATCTATCTTATCAAACGCCCTTGCGATAAGTTTAATAGCATATTTAAATATTGAAATAACAATACCATCTGAATAAATATTCTGATATATATGTCGATCCTCAGAAATGCTATCAATATTCTTATGAACTAAAATATTTCCACCTTTAGTTTCATATGCTATTTTCAGATGTTCCTGAAGGCTATGTACCAATAATTCACAACCATTTTCCTCTGGTTTTCTATAAATCTTGCAAGCTGGGTCTGTAGAAAGCCTTATGTAAAAGGCTTCTATATAATGGGGATATTGGACATTAAGTTCCCATACATATCTTCTTGTGTCTACTACATCCTTGTATGTTTCATACGGCATAGGAAAAGCAAAATAGACATGTAAATAAATATTTTCATCGTAACATTTCTGTATGAATTTTTTCATATCCTTATTAGAAAATGTAAATCCCCTGTTTTTTTCTCTAATCTTCTCCGAATAACTTTCAGGAGAAATTTCAAACAATAACTTCCTCGTGGCATTTTTAAAATATGAAAATACAGAAAAAGGTGGAAGTCCCCAAAAGCCAAACATTAAATTCAAATCTAGCTTTTCCTCAAAGATTTTATGAAGCCATCCTAGATAATGAGGAACTTTGGGATTTGTATCAAAACATACAGAAAAATCTCTATATCCTAGTTCTAATGCCTCCTTAATCGTCCTAATAATCTGTTCGTCTTTGAGGTACATACATTTCTTTCTATTATTTAGTAGCACTTGTGCATCATGACCTCCTCCACAGAAAGTGCAGTTGACGGGACAACCTTTTCCTGTTAGTAAGAAGTATGTCTTTCCACATTTAAAATCTCTAGGTTGAAAAGAACAAAAATCTGTATAGGCATTGCAAAATAACTTAGTATTTTTTGCGAAATCATAGTGGAGGAGATATCTATCTTGAAATGCATAATGTATGTCAAACACATTCTCAGCTGTGTTTTGATATGTAATTCCATTATCTATAATTTTTCCGCGATTTCTCCATACCAAATTCGGCACATCCGAAAAATCACTGCTATTACTTGTCAAACGCTCCAAAATCCTTCTTATTGGTTCCTCACCATCACCTTTTGTCACCCCATCAATAAATTGATACCCCATAAGTAACTCAGTAGCAAAATAACTTGCGGATAACCCCCCAAATGAAATATATATTGACGGATTAATTTTTTTAATTTGCTTTGCATTATCAAGACATTCATTTAACATCGGAAACCAATGTGCCGAAAATCCTATCAAAACCACCTCATCATCCAAATACCTATTAACATCAAAATCACCATAATAAAGTTCTTCAACACCCGTATGAATAATCTTCGCAGTATATCCCTTAGATGTAATATAGTCTGCAATTCCCCACAATCCCATTGCAACAATATTTGTTAAATTATTATATCTTGAACAATGAAAAAGCAGCACTTTCTTTTTCTTAATTTCCATATAAAATAATACTCCTTGATACAATTTTTGTTTTTACTTCATCATGTAGCTAAATTTCAATGCCTTATTTTTTAATCCCCAAAGCACACATCCTATTACAATCAAATACAATGCTAAGATAAAAATATATACAACATCTACACCAATTTTGGGAGTTCCAAATATAATTCCAGTTTCACATAACCCTGGTAAATACATGCCTATAAAAATTGTCATAGGATACGTTTTAGTTTGCTTAATTAAAACCTGAGGATTTTTCCATTCCAAGTTACACATAGACATATCTATAAAACAACCAAGACATGCTACAAATACAGATGACATTATAGGAAGAATAAAACTCATTATAAGCACTATACATGATAATCTTATTGTTTTTACAATTACGATACACGCTGAAATAATTATTACCGGAAAAGAAACCAACAGATTTACTTTCACTTTTGCTGTTACAATTTCTAAAATAGTAATAGGTAATTTCTGATATATCCATGCGGTCTTTCCTTCGAGCGAGAAACTACAATATGTAGTGCAGCATGTTGATATAATTAATGCAAAAATTAAAGGAATACTATTATAGAAGTATTCAATGATTACACCATTATCTGCAAACATCCCATTCACTGGAAGGGCAACTATAAGTAAAGCTACAATCAAAAGCATAAATGCTCCGAATGATGAATTAACTACAAACAATCTGTTATTCAAATACATCTTTAACTCTTTTTGAAATAATAATTTTTTCTTATCATAACTCCCTTTTTCAGAGTTATATGTTCTAGATTTTTTTTGAAGTTTCTCTACTATTTTAAAAAAATGGCCGTTTATCGAAATAGTATGAAAAAAATATGATAGAATTAGTACAATTATGACAGTTAATAGATGTCCGATATTTATAGGCTCATCATTTAATACTATATATAATCCAGTAATATTTACTAAAAAAACAGTTATTGCTATTTTTCTATTTTTAGTTGTAAATACACCTCCTCTCTTGAAAAGCACTAAAATAGCGTGTGCAACATTGTATGTGGCAATAGGAAGCATTAATGCACAACAAATCAGAAAAGAGATAACATCTACTATAGAATCGAAAAGTACTACAGAAAACGAACTACACAATAGCAAGGATAGTAATCCATTTTTTAACACAATTTCCAGTGTTTTAATAATTATTATTTCTATAGTAGATAATGGTAAAGGTGCCATTCTTAAAATTTCTATTTCCGAATATAAAATATATCGTACCGAAAATAAACTGCTAATAGTTAAAAATATACTCAATGTCATTATAATGATTATAGGAAGATATTTTTCATATTCTGTTTTATCAATAAGAATTCGAGCCTCTATATATGTTGTCCCCCAAAGCAGTATACAAAACAAAATAAATCCAACATAAGCTATAGCTCTTTTTTTTCTCTTAGATTTGTCATATATAATCTCTGATATTTTTATCTTATCAATTAAATCATTCCAAAGAACCACTAGAATTCTCAAAATATATATCCTCCAAAGTTTTATTCTTTTCAATGAATTCGTTCTTCCCCTGAGTCAAAACTTTCCCGTTTCTAATTATTACATATAAATCACAAATACGCTCTACTAAGTTTATAATATGTGAAGATATGATAAACGTACAACCTTCATTAGCCTTTTTTTTAATCATCTCAAGCACAATCATTATCATTTCAGGATCTAAAGCTGAAAAAGGTTCATCCATAATCATAATTTGAGGTTTATGAAGAAATTCACTAATTATAACTAATTTCTGTACTGTTCCCTTAGAATAAGTACAAATTAACTTATTCATATATCTCTCCATTCCAAATAATTCTATATATTCTTTTATTTCTTCTAAGCTATCGCTAAAATTCAATCCATAGATTCCACAAACAAAGCGTAAATACTGGTATCCGGTCAAATAGCCATAAAGTATACTAGTATCTGGTACATATCCAACAATCTCTTTTATAGAAATCGGATACTCTCCCTTGATACTTTTATTCATGATTTTTACGTCACCTTCATCAAACTTTAATATTCCCGTTAATATTTTTATTGTTGTGGTTTTTCCTGCTCCATTTTGACCTAGTAAAGCACATATTTTTCCACGTTCAAGTTGAAGCGACAGGCAATCAACTGCGTTTACTTTTCCATCATAAGATTTTGATAAATCCTGAATTTCAATCATTTTCATTCTAACTTACATTCCTTTCGCGTTGCTCAAGGCTCAAATCGTGATAAAAGAACCTCCACAACTCTATTTTTCTGTTATATTTAAATTAAGAAAGCAGATAAGCACACTACAGATCACGGGGGAAGAAGTAGAATCGTCTCCTCTCTTTTTCGGATTCAAGTCCGCATTCTAACATGTGTCGGTATCTCTTTCAAGCACAAATGAGTGTCGCCACGAGCCCACAACCTACTCATTGTCAAAGCAATTCCTATGTTTTTTCTTTGCTGAGATACCAGTTAATGCCTATCTGTTTTCTAATAATCGGAGGGTTGTTTATGTTAAGAATTGTCCGCCCTGTCTGTTGTAGCATGGATGTCCACCAAAAATTAGTGATTGTTACCATTGCTTTTACAGATTTCAAAAACGTTACTACTTACAAGAAAAAACGTTTTACTTGTAATCCTACGGAAACCGATTATTTCGATATACCAGAAGACCTCTATAAAAAACATCTGGAACAATACATAAAAAATGCCATTAAACTTTTAGAAAAAGAAGGCTGTACCATAATTCCTCCAACTATGCTAGCCTGATATTTTTCTGAAAATCAAAATCTTCTCTATGAAAAGTAGCAATTTACTGGTGCTCTTGTTTTGTTGTGACAATTTCTACTTCTTTCTTTCAACCTAATCTCCTAGAAAATCTAGTCAATCTATCAGTATTGCCGTGGAATCTACAATTCAATATGTCTTCTTTCATAAGCAAACTCTCTATGAAGGTTCATAATATCGCTAATGGTCTTAATTTTTGAAATAACATTATGTATTTCTGAATAGTTCCATGCATTCGAAAACCCTTTGTCCCATGCCTTCTTGAATCCTCCATAATCAGATATTTTTCCAAATTCAAAAGGTAAGTATGCATTTACAGAAAGCTCCCCATCTGGTTTCACAATGCCTCCCCAATTTCTCTCCATTTCAAAACCACTTATTATAGTATTACTTTGATTAACAAAGCGAATACGCGTATGAGTATTCTTTTTAGCTAACTCTTCTACCTTTTGTGTTGTCCATCGTATTTCTCTTTCTGTCAAATATAGCTTAGAATCCAACATTTTCTTATTCATTACCACGACTGGTTGAAAGCGAATCTCTGAAATTGGGAATTCACAGGCTTGCTCAATATAGCTTTCTATATCTTTATAGTTTTTCTTAGTCAATACACACTCTAACGCTATATATTTACGTTTAACAGATATCTTTCTCAAGAAATTTTTCACCTGTTCTACAGAATGACATATTCCTCTATGAAAATCATTTATTTCTGAAATAAATGAATCCAAAGAAACATTCAGTCCCACATAGGGGTTTGCTACTAATGAACTAATCTTTTCATCATCTTGAATTAGACCGCTAGTAACTACCATTACCTGTATTTCTGCTTTAGTCAATTCATCCACTACCACTAAAAGATCATCTGATAAAAAGGGTTCTCCCCCTGAAATATTAATCGCAAATAACTTATTATCAATACATTCCTGTACAAATTGCAACTTCTCTCTCAAATCCATTTCTGCATTTCCTTGTTTCTCCGGAAAAGCACCCGAACAGTACATACAATTCGAAATACATTTATTTGTAATCTCCCAAACTAAGTCTATAGGAAATTGAAATTTCCTAATTTCTACTGAATTAATATCACTAATCATAAAATCTTCCTTCTATAACATATTGACTTATTTAGCTATTTGAAGTATGTTTCTATTTATATAATTTTCCCCAAACATACATATCATCTTTTTCTTGGATAGCCCTACACCAGCCTTCAAAATGAAAGCCTTTACTAACGAAAAAAATATTTGTATATTTATCGTCTATTTTACATTGTGCCAATAATTTGCACTGCTGTTTCTGTTCTACAAATGATTTTTCCAACTCTATAATAAGACTACTTCCTAGCCCACATAATCGTCTATCTTCACGTACATAGAGAAAGCCAATACTCCAAATTGATTTCTTCGTATCTCCAAATGCAGAAATTATACCAATAATTTTTTCTTTTTCTACAGCCAAAAGGCTTTTCTCTATACCTGCACTATAACGTTGCACACAATAATTTAAATTTTTATATAGCGCTTCTATTTCATCACTATTACTTCTTTTAACAAACTCCTGTATTTTCTCGATCCAGTATTCTATATTTCTAGTAGATAATTTGATAATCTCCATTTAAAACTCCTTTTCTTCACCATTCATTTGGTAATTCATTATTCATGTAAATACTTCATATTTTTTGACCATTATTTTTGCATAAGTTTTATTTTATATAGTGTTTCCTAAATTATTATAGTTTTCTACATTCTCCTTGCTACGAAAAGACTTGTACTAGTTCTTCTCTCTTAAAATATCTAAGTAAATCTATTACATCATCCGTGATTCTCTCTCTAGATGCCCCTTCATACATTCCAATAATAGCATCTATAATTTCACTAATCGTATGTTTTCCATCGCACAAATTAAAAACATCAGCACCCACAGGATTTAGAATATTAATATTCCCACTGAACGGATTCATGTAAACAATATAATCCTTATCTTTTCCATCCCATCTCCAACGAATATTAATTCTTTGAACATATACTTCATCAATTTGTTTATCTCCAAATAATTCCATATCTCTTGCTCCTTTATCTAATATACACTTTTTCTTCCAATGGTGATTCCATGTTATCCAAATCCATTGCAACTTTACTAGCAATTTCATACATCTGCGAATTGTGCCAACCTTTCTTCATACGATTCCATATTTGTTGAAATGGCTCCTCATTGACATTTCCAAAATATGCCTCCAAATATGGAGAAATACCGACATCACCTGAGCTAGTAATTCTTGCAAGAGTTGTGATACCAACATCCATTCCCGTTGTTAAATGCAAATATGGTTCTGCGTATTCAATCATAGGATTTCTAACTTTTGCATTTTCATATAAAAACTTTTCCAAATTGTCTATTTGCTCTTCGGAGGGATAAAAAGAAAATCCAGTTTTACTCTTGGCTCTTCCCACTCTTGCTAATCTTTGTGTTCTCAGTGAAGTTACCCTCAACTCCTTACACAAATCATACGTATTCTTAAAATCATCAATGTTGCGACTCGTAGACGCAAAAGAAACTCTCACATCAATTCCCTTTTCTACAAATTCTCTAATAGCGTTGATTGCTTCATCAAAAGAACCTTTTCTTCCACGGACACTATCATGAATTTCTGGACAAGATCCGTCAAGACTAATCTGAAGTGTATCAACACATTTTGAAATAATATTAATATATTTACTATTTAGGTTTGCTCCACTTAAAATAGTAGATACTTTCAAACCATAGCTGGCAAATAAGAGCATTAAATCTAAATAATGCGAATTTTCCGTAGGTTCTCCCCCCGTTAAGCATATATTAAATGGTTTCATTTCAATTATCTCATTCGCCAATGACAGCATCCTTTTATCTGAAAGTTGTTCCAATCTATCAGGAGAAGAATCATTATAACAATATATACATCTATTTTTACATTTACTTGTTAACTCCCACATAATACTCAAGGGAGCAGCTAGTCCTTCTGGTGGAGCCAGTCTAGCATTCATTACCTCATTAACATAATCTTCCCCTGTAAAATGACTAAAATCTTCTCTTCCTCTATCTTTGTGATTTCCAAAAATTGTATATACCGGCTGCATAATATTCCCTTTCATTTCCTAAGTGTTTTTTATTCTTTTGTTACAATATAATTACAATTTTTTTCAATATCTACACCATTATGTATATGTCGATACCTAGTAACTGGGCATCCATATTCACACTGCATATTTATACAGCTAGAACATTTTATATACTCCTCACTTCTAATTTGCTTTAATGTTGGTGAATTATTCCAAATATCAGTCAGACTTCTTTCAAGTAAATTAACATTTTCATCTTTAAGCGTATCTCTATCCGTTGGACATAATTTAACATTCCCGTAAGGGTCAACCGTACAATGTACCTTTCCTGCACCACACATAGGCATATTTTTATTTCCAACAACAAGTGGGGTTTTACTAACAGATGTTGGAGTAATCAAATAAATCTGTCCCTTCAGTTCTTTATCAATCCACTCTTCAACCTCTTGATATAATTTTTCTACTATTTTGTACTCTTCAGGTTTAAATTTTAAATCATTTTTATTGGAATTTCCCCTTCCTCCATCCTCTAAAGGAACAACACAAACCTCTTTTACCCCAATACTGTGACAAACTTTTATAATATCTCTTAATTCAAATATATTTTTTTTTGTTTCCATAACATTACATCTTAAAGGAATCCCTACTTTTATGCATGCTCTGATTCCACGTATTGTTCTGTCAAAAGCTCCCTCTACTCCTCGGAAAGCATCATAAGTTACTGCTGTTGCACCATCCATGTTACATTCTATCTTTAAACATCCAACTTCTTTCAACCGTTTTGCCGTTTCTTCTGTTATCATAGTTCCATTTGATAACAGAAAAAAGCCCATTCCTTTAGACTGGATATATGCAAGAATATCAAAAATATCCTGTCTCATCATGCATTCTCCACCAGATACAAAAACATCAAATACCCCCGCATTATGAATATTATCTATCACCTTTTTCCAGTCTTCTAATCCTAACTCTCCTGGAAGGATTCCTCCTCGTGTTCCAATACAATATTGTGCATCTGCAAAACAATGTATACATCTAAGATTACAATTATAAGTTGTTTCTATTAAAACCTTAATGGGAGCGATAGGGACATTCTTACCAATCCCTAAAATAAACTTATTGTCTTCTACGTCTTTATAGGATGATTCAAGCTCTATAAGATTTTCTTTAGAATATCCTTCGACTTCAATCATTCCTAATTTCATCATATACTTTACAAGCTCCTCCAAATCAGATCGAATGCTAATTTCATCAATCTTGTAAATCGCTAACATTTCTTTATATACAGTATAAATATCCTGATATTTCTTCAAGAGTTCGATAAACGTATAATATGATTCGTTTATTTTATCGATCTGCATTCTATTTCTGTAGTAATATATTCCGCCCCATGTTTCTTTTCTAATCCTACCATTAACTGTAACTTTTTTACCTTTTAATTCTTCTAAATGTAAATTCATTTTGTCCCCCTTTACGCTTAAAAAAAGCAGCACCAGCATATCTACGATGCCGATGCTGCCTGGTTTACATGTTAGGTAGGAACAATCCAACCCCAACCGACACCGATACCAATTACCCAGAAAACTCCGGCACCAATTGCTACTCCATAGTCATTCTCCATTCCCGATAAACGGACAGCAGAAGGAGAAACATACTTCTTTTTTGTCATAATTACTCGCCTCCTTTCTCAATAGGGCATTAAATCCAATACCCCTTTAAATTTATGTAAAAATACATTTTACATTTCACCACTATAATAGATGATTTTATAATTGCTTATTCTTCATTCCTATAATTCCAATCCCTATACATATAAAATCTATCAGTAATGAAATTATAATCGCACTTAAGTATGCTTTTATTCCTACTATATCTGTAAGTAAATTAGCAGTTTCTGTTAATATGAATGGTGAAAATTTATGCATAGCTGGAATCCAACTTAGAATATATTCAATAACTATACATAAACCAATCTCCAACAAAATCACACCGCCATTACTTTGAAATGTAGAAAAACATATAAGCAAAAACACATTCTGTAATCCAAACAGATACCAGATTATCGCTGAAAATAATAAATTATTAGCAATACAGTTATCCCAAAAAAATGAATTATATGCATAGGTAATACCAAAACACATCCAGTATCCTACCGACCATAGAGAACATAAAAATAAACTTTTTGCTAAAACTACAACTTTTCTAGGAATCCCTTTGGTCAATACTAAAATTAGTGTTCCCAAGTTATACTCTTTTGTAAAACAATTATTAAAGATTAAGAGAAACGCTATAAGTGCCATCGGTATGTTTTTAAAAAACTGTGTCCAAGAAGTCATAGCATTAATTTTCATACCTGATATTGTCATTCCAAGTTCCTCAAAAGAGTCTTTCATAATATCTAGAAGCCAAGGAAGTAGCTTTGCCGTGGCTGGATTAAGAATACCAATAAATACAAAAACCATTGCCCAGATGATTAGCTTTCCATTTCTGCTTATCTCAATCCACTCTTTTTTCAAGTATGCAAATAAAAGTTTCATTATTTTACCACCTTCATAAATATCTTTTCCAAAGATGGTTCCTCTCTCTCTATCCTTTGAAAAGATATTCTATTTTTATTTATATAACTAAGTATCTCTAAAAGTTTTTCGTCATTTTTCTCAAGAACAAGTGTATTATGACTTACCTCTTTCAATTCAGGAAATGCCCTTGCAAGAATATCAGAATCTCTATGAAAAACTGTTTCAATAATATACGCATTATCTGAATACGAATTTCTTAATGTTGATATCCTCCCTTTTAAAGCAATATTTCCCTCTTCCAAAAAAGCAACATCTGTACATATACGCTCTACATCAGATAGAATATGTGTAGAAAAAACAATAGTAGTTTGCTCTTTTGCTTTATATAAAATATCAAGAATTTTCTTTCGCCCAATCGGATCAAGTGCAGAGGTGGGTTCATCACAAATAAGAAGCCTTGGCTTATGTAACAATGCTTGTGCTATTCCTAAACGTTGTTTCATTCCCCTAGAAAATCCCCCTATTCTGTGACTCTCTTTCGATAATCCAACCATTTCAAGTAGCTCCTCCCCTCTCTCCCTTACACTTCTTTTGCACATACCACACAATTCTCCACAAAAGTTTAGATATTCTAGTGCTGTCATAAAAGGGTAAAACTCAGGAACATCTGGTAGATAACCTATATATTTATTAGTTTCTGTTTCTCCAAAAGATACCTTTTTATTACATACATAAATTTCTCCTTCGTCCGCTCTAAGCAAACCAAGCACAAGTTTCATAACTGTAGTTTTTCCCGCTCCGTTTTTACCAACAAAACCAAAAACACTATGCTCAGGTATATCTAAGTTAATATCTTTTAAAACTTCTTTATTGCCATATCTCTTTTGCAAATTTCTAATTGAAAGTATATTCATATTACTCATCTTCTTTCCCAAATATAAAATATAGAATTGGACCTATAAAATTCATTCCAACAATCACAATAATAAGCCACATAATACGATTACCATATTTATAATTTTCATGAGAAAAAATATGACGAATAACATATAGTAACAAACCGATTTCAATTATTACAAAGGGTATAAAAAAAGGTAACAAATCTTTCATAATCTCCATTTTAATCGCCTTCCTAGTATCTACTATTTCCTTTTATAATTTAATTTTTATGACAATTTTATAATAACCTCTATTAATGAAAAAATCCTCTTTTTTGTATAATTTGTATATTTTCTTTTCTATTTGGTGCAAATTTACTTCTATCTCTTACTAAAAGATTTCAATTTGGTACGCTTTCATAGTTCATAGCAAATATTCATCTTATCTCCAAAAATTATTATATATTTGTATATAGAGTTTTTCTCCAGAAAATTAGCTTCATCATTTTTTTCATGTACTAAGATTAGTCTTATAAGATGAATACTATGAATGATGTGATATTTTGACATATGCATTACTAAAATATTTCTAAAATTGCTATTCTTTTATATTTACAATTTTATTTTTATAGTTCATGTTTTGTTCTTATTTACTATAAATAAGAACATATCGAGTTTTTCACAATAGAATCTGTAATATACGGACATAAAAAAATGTTAAGCTCTATAAGTGCAGCTCGCAAAGACAAATCAGAGAAGATTTCGTGCACTTTTCAAATTTGCTCATTTATAGTTATTTAAATAAAATATCCAATTTAAGAGTTCACTATTAAACTAATCAATTTATTCATGTAATATTTCAATGCTAAAACCAACGTTTTTTCTAAATTTATCTTTTTCTTCCTTTTTCGGATTTCACCTATCTACGTCATATTTATGTCCCAACTTGGCACACTTCTGCGATTTACAGGAAAATCTACCCGTGTTAGAATGATACTGTCAAAATTATATGTAGCGAAACGCAGCTTTCCAGGGAATGCCTCTTCTCTGGTGCAAGCTGCGTTTTTTAGTGCATGGAAAGGAGTATCACAACTAAATATGGAATAAGCGTTCCTCCGTATTGACCGGACTGAAGCTTTTATGAGGCAGGAAAACTATAAGCCAGGGCAAAGTGAAAGATCTCACTTTGCCCTCTTTTTATGAAGGAGGTTCATTTACTTGAAAAACCATGTACACAAAGAAGCCCCACCGGGCATGAAACATCATCGGAACTATGGAAAATATCTCTATACTGCCTTCCTTGTCTTCACTCTGATTGCCTGTAATGTACAACCAGTTATGGCTGCTACCATCTGGGACAAAGCTTCAGAAATCATGAAAGACGTATATAACCAGATTATCCTGATTTCCACCATTGCGGCTGTTGTAACTGCATCGGTTGCTTTGCTTTTGATGAATTTTTCCAAATCCGGAAAAACCGTGGATGAATCCAGGGCATGGCTCAAACGAATCATCATCACATGGGCTATTCTCAATGGCCTGGGATTTATCATGGCTTACATCACACCGTTCTTTGCCGGCGGGCAGTGGAATGGATAATGCAGATAAGGAGGTGGTTCTGTCATGGGAATACTTGACGGAATTGTAGAATGGATTGCCGAACAGGTCATGAACATTCTGGATTTGATTACTACTTCTGTTCTGGGTGCACTGGGATGTTCCATGGATACTTTTCTCCGGTATTTTCCAGCAGCGGAAACAATGTACCAGATTTTTCTGGCATTGGCTATCGGACTCATCCTTTTAAACTGGGTTTGGCAGCTTTTTAAGAATTATTTTATGGGGACAGGGATTGACGCTGAAGATCCAATCAAATTATCACTGCGAACCTTTATGTTCCTTTTCCTGACATTCTATGCCAAAGACATTGTAGATCTTCTATTGAATATTGCAGGAACCCCGTATAGCTGGATTCTGACTGAAGATCTTCCACCACTGGAATTTGCCAAGTTTAATTCTGTAATCACAGTCATCCTGGGAGTATGTGCCAACGGTGCTGTTGCCATTGTTGCCCTCATACTGGTACTGATCCTTGCCTGGAATTACATCAAGCTGCTTTTTGAAGCTGCGGAACGTTATATACTGCTTGGAGTTCTGGTCTACACCGCACCTGTTGCATTTTCCACAGGTGCTTCCCAGGCTACTGGAAATATTTTTAAGAGCTGGTGCCGTATGCTCGGCGGACAGTTCTTTTTGCTTTTAATGAACGCCTGGTGTTTGCGGCTGTTTACTTCCATGGTGGGAACATTCCTTGCAAACCCTTTATCACTCTAGGAAGGAGGAGATTATGAAACATAAGAAAACACTGCTCTGCAGCCTGCTATTGATTTCTTGTCTGATTCTTGTAACATCCATGCCGGTCTTTGCCGCTGAACTTACAGAAGCAGAGGTACAGCAAGCTGTGGATGCACAGGGAAAAGAAACGGTCACCGGTAATGTTTTTATCTGGTTTCTGTGTGCCATTGCTTTTTTGAAGGTTTCTCAAAAGATTGACAGCTTTATGGCAAGTCTGGGAGTCAATGTTGGAAATACTGGTGGAAATATGATGGCTGAACTTTTAATCGCCGGAAGAGGTCTTGCAAGTTCCTTTCGAGGGCATGGAGGTGGAAGCCATAGTAGTTCCCATTCTTCCTCTCCCGGAAGTGCTGCAGTACAAAGTTCTTTCCTTTCCGGAGGATTAGCCGGAGCCGTTGGAAGGCAGACAGAGCGTTCTGCGGTAAATGCAGCCACCGGATATACCGAAGGACCAAGCATCGGAAATGCACTCTATCAGTCTTCCCTTGAAAAAGGCGGAGATTTTGCCAATAACGTTATCAGCAATATTGCTCAAGGAAACTATGGTCAAGTTGGCTCGATCAAAGGTGATGGAGCTGTTTCTGCATTTCAATCCTACATGGGAATTCAAAATGAAGATAAAACAGATCATTCCTATACCAATGTTGAAATTGGAGGTGGCAGGATAACAGGAGTTGAGTCCGGTTCCAATGGGGACAGCCGGGAATTTGCTATGTACCATGCCGATCAATATACGGCTCCTACCCAGGGAACCTATGAAACTGTGCAATCTGTAGACGGAGCTACCTGGTACAAGCAATATGCCGAAAATACGGTATCCAAAATCCCTTATGATGCTGGCGATGGAAAAATAGCCTACAACGAATCCATTGTCCAAAAGCTTCCTCCTACTCCTCCAAGAAAGGATCGGATTTAGTAATGGATACAGAACGCTCTGGACTTGACGAAGCAATGGATGTAGGCTCCAGTACCGTTTCTCACCTAAAGTCCTTAAAAACAGCAGCCACTTTCTCCAAAGCAGGATATGGTGCCGCCCTTGGCGGACCTTTCACAGCAGCAATTGGAGCCGTCATAGCCAACCGGAATCAGCTCGCTAAAATTCTTCTTGTTATTCTCGCCATACTGCTGCTCCCGGTTTTATTTATTGTGATGCTCCCTGGTCTGATCTTTGGAAGCCTGACCGAGCAAAGTGATGTACTAAACAGCAACTCTATGATCAGTGAAAACATCCGTGCTTCCCGTGAAGCCATCGTTGAAGTGTTAGAAGAAAGCCATGAAGACATTCTGGCAGAGATCCATGCAGCAATTTCCCGTCTTCCACAAGGTGATACTGCATCCATCAATGATCCCTATACATACAGCATCTCCGTCAATGCCAATCTGCTGATTTCACAATTTTGTGCCAGCCAGGATGATTATAAAAATATCAACCGAAACCAATTAAAGAAACTCATTCGTGAAAATAAAGAAGGACTTTTTTCTTATGATGTAGCAACCGAAACAGTTACCATGGAAGTTACCGTTGATGGCGGTGCAGAAGGAGAATCCGGCACAGAACAGGGACAGGAACAAACACAGACGGTTACTTTTACGAAACACACCTATACTGTTGTTTATGCCGGAGATTCCTATTTTGCAGACCATGTATTCCATCTTACAGACAAGCAGAAAGAACTTGCCAAAAACTATGCTGAAAACCTGACTGCTTTCTTTGGAACTGCTTCTTCCGGTATTGTCGCTGCTATCAATCTTAGCGATGAGGTATTGTCCTACCGCCCTGCTGTAGAAAGAGCCGCTGCGAAATATGGTATGAGTGATTATGTGGATTTAATCCTAGCAGTCATGATGCAGGAATCTGGCGGACGGGGGCTGGATGTGATGCAAGCAGCGGAAGGTGGATTTAATACCCGCTATCCCCATGTGCCAAATGGGATTACAGATCCGGAATACTCCATTGAATGTGGCGTACAGGAATTAAAATATGCCCTTGATAAAGCCGGCTGTACCGGACCTACGGACTTAGACCGGATTAAACTGGCTCTTCAGGGTTACAACTACGGTTCTGCATACATTGACTGGGCAATGGAGCGTGACGGTGGCTATACCAAAGAAAATGCGATTGCCTACTCTGATATGATGTGTGCAAGACCAAGCTGGCCTTATGACCGGTATGGGGATAAAGAATATGTGGATCATGTCCTTCGCTATTACCAAATTACTGCCAGTGGCGGCAGCTATCCCGCAAACGGCATGCAGATTCCACACTATCTCCAGACAGACTATGGAAACATTCCATACGGCGGGGGTTCTATCGCCAGCAGCGGATGCGGTCCGACAAGCTTTGCTATGATTGCCAGTTATCTTACAGGCACTACCATTACACCTATTGATGCAATATCCTGGTGCGGAAATTCCTATTACAAACCAGGAGTCGGCACTTACTGGTCTTATTTTCAGGCAGCGTCCGATCATTTTGGGTGTGGGGCTGTCACACAGACCAGTGATCCCAACCAGGTACTTCAGGCTTTATCTGAAGGTCATCCGGTCATCAGTTCCCAAAGAGCCGGGCTTTTTACCAGTGGCGGACATTTTATTGTCCTTCGTGGTGTAACGGCTGGAGGTAAAGTATTAGTCAATGATCCCAATGACAGTTCCTCCAAAAACTACATCAACCGTGAATTCGATATGATGACGGAAGTGCATGCAACCGCAAATGCCTATTGGATCTTCGCTAAAAAATAAAGGAGACACTTATGAACAGAAAAAAAGCAATTCTGGCTATCTTTATGATGGCCTTTTTAATTATCATCGGATTTGTTTTTCCCTCCATCTGGAAATCCCAAAAAGGAAACAAAAAATCCGAGACAGAAAATACTCAACACGATAATAATGAAAATGCCGAGACAGAACAAGCAGAAAATAACGAATCCATAAGCTTTCAGGATTTTGAAGCTTTGGAAGACTTTTTCTCCAAGGAACAGGTGAAACTTTTTCAGGAAGAACTGACCTCCTATCTTAAAAACGTAAAACAGATGTCTCTAACTTCCATCCGTTTCCTTGCTGATGATACTACCTATCCCAATGCTTCTGATATTAATTTTTTGTTCCAGCTTCCGGATAAGTCCGTTCTTCCTGTGTACTACACTTCCTCTACTGGAAGATTCTTTTTCGGTGAGGAACGTACCCCGGATTCTGGAAAAGAAATCATCTATGAACGTCCGACAGATGACAAACTTCCTTCTATCACAACAGAGGAAATTGAACAGTTGCAAGAAGGCGGTTATGACGATACCTCCGTGAATTCGGAAAAAGCTGCCCCTGTCACAGAAGTTCCGGAAACTCCTTCCATGGAAGAACCAAAGGAGGTGCAGCCATGAACAATACTGAAGAACAACATCCTGTCTTCATCCCACGCAATTTTATAGAAAAAGGGACCTTTATGGGCGGAATGTTTAAAATCCGTAATGCCATCGAAGGCGGTGTCCTGGCAATCCTGATCACCATTCCTGTTATCAATCTGCCTCTGACACTGACTGTCAGGATTATTATTCTCTGTATGACTGCTCTGCCTGCAGCTATGATTTCTTTAATTGGAATTGGTGGGGAAAGCATTACTGCGTTCTTAATGAACGCTTTGCGTTTTCTGAAAAACCGCCGGGTTATTTACCGTATGGATGTACATCCGGAGCCGAAAAAAAAGTACCGGATAAAAAAGCCCCGCAACAAAGAACCAAAAACCAAGAAACGCAAACGGCATCCAAAACAACCTGCAAAATCTTCTTCTGAAGAGAACTGCTCACAGATGTCTTCCGAAGAGGAGACAAAAGAATCCTCTGCTATTAAAAAAAAAGAACGCCGGCAGTTTGACACTTCTACAAAACGTGGAATACGCAAACAGGCTCGTGAAGACATCCGGATTCTTAAATTTGAGTCCCGACAATTAAAAAAAGAACAAACCGCTGCACGTAAAAGTGCGAAAAGGCAGGCAAAACTTGAAAAACAACAGATAAAGCAGCAACTTTCGGAGGAACGAAAAAAAGAAAGAACTGCGAATAAAGCCTCCAACCAGCCTTCTGCTTCCGGGAAAAGCAAAAAGAAAAAGCGAAAAGAAATCACCTTGGAAGATTATCTTCCTATTGATAAGATTGCCAATGGTGTTATCTACACGACAGACCATCGTTATGTAAAAATCCTGGAGATTGAACCGATCAATTTCCTCTTACGCAGTGCCCGGGAACAACAGGGGATCATCTTCAGCTTCATCTCCTACTTAAAAATCAGCCCTGTGAAGTTACAAATTAAGATGATCTCCAAAAAAGCAGATATCAACAAACATCTGGAGCAATCCCGTCTGGAAATGGAACGGGAATCGGATCCCAACTGCCGGCAGTTACAAAAAGACTATATCCAATTTGTCCGGCAGTTAAGTTCCAGAGAAGCGGTTTCCAGACGTTTTTTCCTTATCTTTGAATACGAACCTTTCAATGTGAATCGGAAGGTGGAGGAAAAGGAAATCCTGGCGGCTTTGGAGACTGCGGCACAGACCGCTAAAACCTTTCTATATCAATGCGGCAACGATGTGCTGGTTCATGACAATGAAGATGAGTTTACAACCGATGTACTCTACACTTTACTGAACCGTACCAAATGTACCGAAACACCTTTGCCAAAACGGATTAACCAGGTACTTACCCGCTATATGGAATCTGGCCGTGAGCAGGAAGTGGATAACATCCATATCAATGAATTCATTGCACCAGAGTCTTTGGACTTTAAGCACAGCAACTATGTGCTGGTAAATGGCATCTACCATTCTTACCTGCTGGTGCCGTGCGATGGTTACAAAGCAAAAGTAATGCCAGGTTGGCTGTCCCTGCTTATCAATGCTGGCGAAGGAATTGACATTGACTTTTTTCTGCATAAACAGCCCAAAGATAAGATCCAGCAACGTCTTGGACAGCAAATCCGGATCAACCGTTCAAAGATCAAAGATGCCTCTGATACCAATGCGGATTTTGATGATCTGGATTCTGCCATCCGTTCCGGCTATTTCCTCAAACAGGGACTTGCTAATAATGAAGATTTCTATTACATGAATCTTTTGATTACAATTACGGCAGGTGATCTGGAAGAACTGCAATGGCGGATTCAGGAGATGAAAAAACTTCTCATCTCACAGGATATGGATCTGCGGTCTTGTTACTTCCTGCAAGAACAGGGATTTTTATCTTCCCTTCCTCTTGTAAACCTGGATAAGAAGCTCTATGAACTCTCAAAACGAAATGTCTTAACCACCGGAGCTGCCAGTTGCTATCCTTTCGTCAGCTACAGCATTTGCGATGACAACGGCATCCTATTTGGAGTAAATAAGCATAACAACTCTTTAGTGATTGCTGATATTTTTGACTCCAAACAATATAAAAACTCCAATATTGCGATTCTTGGCACTTCTGGATCCGGAAAAACCTTTACCATGCAGACTATGGCACTTCGTATGCGGCGTAAAGGAATCCAGGTATTTATCATCGCACCGTTAAAAGGTCATGAGTTTTATCGGGCTGCCAGAAATGTAGGAGGAACCTTTATCCAGATTTCTCCTGCCAGCCAAAACTGCATCAATGTCATGGAGATCCGAAAAGTAGATAACTCTGTCAATGAGCTGCTGGACGGTCCAACTTTAGACGCATCTGCCTTAGCCAGTAAGATTCAGCGTCTGCACGTTTTCTTTTCTCTGCTCATTCCAGATATGAGCCATGAGGAAAAACAGCTTTTGGACGAAGCACTGATTAAAACCTATGCAAGAAAGGGAATCACCCATAAGAATGAATCCCTCATTGATCCCAAACACCCGGAGCATTATAAAGCGATGCCAATTCTTGGAGATGTATATGATGTTTTGATGGAAACCGAAGATACCAAACGGCTGGCTCACATCCTGAACCGTCTTGTCCATGGCTCTGCTTCCTCTTTTAACCAGCAGACCAATGTAGATCTGACCAATAAATATACCGTTTTGGACATTTCAGAGCTGACTGGCTCCAGTGATCTCTTAACGGTAGGGATGTTTGTTGCTCTGGACTATGTATGGGATAAAGCCAAAGAAAATCGTACCGAAGAAAAAGCCATTTTTGTAGATGAAGTATGGCAGCTCATCGGTGCCTCCAGTAACCGCCTGGCCGCTGAATTCGTTTTGGAGATTGCCAAGATCATCCGGGCATACTCTGGTGCCGGTATTTTTGCAACCCAGGACCTCAATGACTTTTTTGCTCTTGATGACGGAAAATATGGAAAAGGCATTATCAATAACTGTAAAACCAAAATTATCCTTAACATGGAAGATGAAGAGGCACAACGTGTAAAAACCATTCTTCGTCTTTCCGAAACCGAAGTTATGAATATCACCCATTTCCAACGTGGAAACGGACTGATTTCAACAAACAACAATAATATCACTGTGGAATTTAAAGCTTCCAACCTGGAAAAAGAATTAATTACCACAGACCGACAGGAACTCCTGGAAATCTTGAAACGCCAGGATAAAAAAGTCGGTTAATGTTACCTGCAGCCCGAATGTGGCTGCTTTTCTTTTTAACAAAGGAGGAGATTTATGTTAAAACCAGCAAAACAACCTCATATCCGGCTAACCGCCCTTTTTCTTTGTGTCACGATGTTTCTTAGCACACTCTTTTTCAATGCCCATACCGCTTATGCTGCAGATGGAACCATTGATTATAAGGCAGGAGCCAAAATTCCATACGGGGACTATTATACTTCCCGCATGAGCTTTGATGGCAATAACACGGCTTATTGCGTTGAACCATTAAAGAAAACACCGGCTTCCGGAAAGTATCCTTATAACCTTTTGGGAAAAAATTCCCCACTCAGAAAAGCTCTTTACTACTTAAACGGTGGATATGGTTATGAAAAGGTAATAAAAGATCAATATTTCCAAGGATGGTCCGATGACAATTCTTATGTCATTGGTCATCTGGTCGTTTCCTATATCCATGCAGGAAATAATGGGGACACCGGTGCTTTTCATGGTGCACCTCAAAATTATATTGACAAAGCATTGGAAGTTGCCAACGCCATTGAAGGGCTTCCTGCCCCACCAGAATCCTTCCGTGCTTTTATCGTTCCTGGCAATGCTTCCCAAACTTTTGCAGGAAGCTGGTATCAGGTTCCAAACGGCTTTATCGAACTGCAGAAATCCTCTGCCAATACCGATATTTCCGATAAAAATGGCAATTACTCTTTAGAAGGAGCCAAATACGGAATCTACAAAGGGGAAGAACTGGTAGAAACTCTTGTTACCGATAAAAAAGGATATGCAAAATCCAAAGAACTGGCAGAAGGAAGTTACACCGTTAAAGAAATCAGTGCCCCAGAAGGATTTGCTATAGATCCTTCCGCCCATAATGTTACGGTAAAAGCAGAAGGAACATCTACCGTAAAAGTAAAGGATATTCCTCAAAATAATCCCGTAAAACTGCTCCTTAAAAAGCTGGATGCTGACACACAGCAAAATTCTGCACAGGGAACCGGCTCTCTCGCCAATGCCGAATTTACAATAAAATTCTATACAGAGCAGTCAGCTACCGATCCCGGAGCAAATGGTAAGAAACCGGTTCGCACCTGGATATTGAAAACAGATGCCTCTGGAGAAATCCATTTTACAAAAGATTATTTGGTATCCGGGGATGAATTTTTCTATGCCAGTGATGGAAAGACCGTCTGCTTCCCACTGGGTACAGTAACCGTACAGGAAACCAAAGCACCTGCCGGCTATCTTCCAAACGAATCTGTTTTCGTGCAGCAAATCACCAGTACCGGTACGGAAGAAACTATCTCTATTTATAACGCTTCTTCTGTCGAAGAACAGGTCTTCCGAGGCGGCGTCAAAATTCAGAAGCGGGATCTGGAAACTCAGGGAACACAAGCACAAGGAACCGCATCGCTTGCAGATGCCGAATTTACCATTACCACTTTGAACAAACAGCCGGTATGGGTAGGTGGAAAGCTCTATGAAAATGGTCAGGCAGTACTTACAATTAAATCGGATGCACATGGTATTGCTGCAAGTGCCGCTGATGCCCTGCCCCTTGGACATTACCGGATTGAAGAAACCAAAGCGCCTTCCGGATACCTAACCGATGGTGCAAAGGCTCTTGAATTTGACATCACCCAAAATGGAGAAATCGTAGATTTAACAACAGAAGAGACTTCTGTTTCTAACCAGATTATCCGTGGCGGTGTCAAAATCCAAAAACGGGATCTGGAAACGGGAGAAGCCAAACCACAGGGAAATGCTTCTTTAAAGGATGCAGAATTTACAATCACCAATCTTGGTCCAAATCCTGTTCTTGTGGATGGAACCCTTTACGAAAAAGATCAAGTAGTTCTCACTTTGAAGACAGATGAAAAAGGGCTTGCTTCCACAAAAAAAGATACTCTCCCTTATGGACATTACCGGGGTGATGAGACAAAAGCACCGGAAGGTTATTTGAACGAGGGAAAACTCTCTCAGGAGTTTCATATCACAGAAAATGGGAAAATTTTGGATTTAACTGCAAAAGAAACAGCGATTTCCAATCAGGTAATCCGTGGCGATTTAGAATTCGTAAAGGTATCTGACGGAGATTTAAACCGGCTGGCAAATGTCCCATTTTCCATTACCTCCAAAACTACAGGAGAAAGTCATACCATTGTAACAGACAAAAATGGCTATGCCAGTACCTCCTCAGAATGGAATAAGCACACTACAAATACCAATCGTGGGGAAACTTCTGAAGACGGAATCTGGTTTGGCTCTTCTAAACCTGATGATACCAAAGGAGCCCTGATTTATGATACCTATATTTTGGAAGAACAACGCTGCGATTCCAATGAAGGTATGAACCTCTTAAAAATTGAGGTCTCTGTATATAAAAATCACGTAGTCGTGGATATGGGAACTTTAACGGATGATCAGATTACCATTGGAACTACTGCCCTTGACAAAGACAGCAACTCCCACTTTGCCAAACCAGAAGAAAAAATCACTCTGGTTGATACCGTAGAATACGAAGGCTTAAAGAAGGGACAGTCTTATAAGCTCATCGGCACACTGATGGATCAGGAATCCGGAAAGCCAATTGAAATAGATGGAAAACCTGTCACAGCAGAAACCACCTTCAAATCAAAAAAATCTTCTGGTTCTGCAAAAGTGACCTTTACGTTCAATGCCTCTTCTCTGAAGGGCAAAACAATCGTAGTATTTGAAGAACTGTACCAGGAGGATTTAAAACTGGCTGTTCATGCGGACATTACAGATCAGGATCAGACTATCTATTTCCCAGAAATCGGGACCACTGCAAAAGATAAGGAAACAGATATGAATCTTTCCCAGGCAGATAAAGAAGTTACCCTTGTAGATACGGTAGCTTACAAAAATCTTCTGCCCGGCGAAGAATATGTTATGACTGGAACCCTTATGGATAAAGAAACCGGAAAACCTGTCGAAATAGATAAGAAAGAGGTTACTGCCGAAACCACATTTACTCCTAAAGAATCCTCTGGAACGGTAGATGTGATTTTTTCTTTTGATGGGACTTCCCTTGCCGGAAAAACCGTAGTTGTTTTTGAATCTGCTACTTATGACGGCAAAGAATTTGCAACACACGCTGATCTTGAAGATAATGGGCAGACCATCTACTTCCCGGAAATTGCTACCACTGCAAAAGACAAAGCAGACGGAGATCATTTTGCCAAAACCGATAAAGAGATTACTATTGTTGATACGGTTAAATATAGTAACCTAATTCCAGGAAAAGAGTATGCACTTACCGGTACCTTGATGGACAAAGAGACAAAAGAACCTCTTCAGGCAGATGGTAAACCGATTACTGCCACTACGACCTTTACTCCTGAAGATGCCTCTGGCAGTATTGAACTTACCTTTACATTTGATGGCAGCATCCTGTCCGGCAAAACAATTGTTGTCTTTGAGTCTTTAACGTATCAGGAAAAAGAGATTGCTGTTCACGCCGATATAGAAGACCATGAACAGTCTATCTACTTCCCAGGAATTGGAACCACTGCGAAGGACAAAGCGGATGGGGATCAGGAAGCCGTTGCTACGAAAGAAGTAACCATCATTGACACCGTATCCTACCAAAATCTGATTCCGGATACTCCATACAAACTGGTCGGCACACTGATGGACAAAACAACCCAAAAGGAAGTTCTGATTGATGGAAAACCTGTCACGTCAGAAACAGAATTTACACCAAAGGATTCCAATGGTTCTGTCGAAGTCATCTTCACTTTTGATGGAAGCACATTGGCTGGTCATGATGTAGTCGTTTTTGAAAAACTTTTTTCCCTTGAAGGAGAAACAGCACTTGAAATTGCTTCCCATGAGGATCTGGACGATAAAGGACAGACGATAAAACTTACGGAAGTTCCAAAAGACACACCGGAACCTTCCAAACCAGTCAAGACTGGAGATGAAACAACCATTCTTCCTTATCTTTTACTGGCAGGTGCCGCACTCCTCTTTGCTGCCGGATTTGGTATTTTATATATCCGTAAGCGAAAAAAAGATAAGTAACTATCAATAAATATGCTCACAGGCAGCTTCTTACGGCTGCCTGCTATAAAGGTGATGAATATGGAACAATCTCGTTGTAATGCCGATGCCAAGCACATCCGGCATTTTTTAGATATTTGTGATGGAAATTGGCATTCCTGTATTTATGTTCGCTGCGTTTCCTGTAAAACCCCAGGTTATTGTAATGGCCCACACTTCTTATATCATCCAGATGAAAACGGCAGTCCTTGTATCCTGCCCATGGCAGATGCCCGTATGCTCTTCTCCCGCATACCGGAACCAACGGAATGCCTGTCCGCCATAACACTGGAACAGTTTCAGTCCTTATATGGACTCTACTTTGCAAAAGAAGCATTGACCGATAAGCCATGTCCTTGTTTTGCTTTACTGCGGCATCAGGAAGCATCCCATTATTACTGGTAAAAGGTTGCACTTTTGGTACTTTCTGCGTACAGGATAAGAAAGGAGGCGATTTTATGTTGAATTTCACTGCTATGATTCAAGGAATCGATACAATATTTACGAACTTAATTTTTATTCCTGCACTTTTAATCCTGTACCTGAAGTTTCGTCCGAGAAAGCCCTGGAGCAGACGCACCAGAAATCTGTATCGGCTATGTATAGCTCTGATTTCTGTTTATGTCATCCGGATTTTCTGTGCAGGGTTCATCTTTACACCAGTAAATTACTCACGTTTTGCAGACAGCGGTTTCTTTCCGCTTATCAAGGCACTGTTCTATTCTTAGATTTTCTGCCATTTTGTGCCATTTAGTCCGAATCTGGGAGTAGTTTCTATGCCCATCCTATGGGAATTCATCACCTGCTTTCTTACAATATACGTATAAAACACGTAAGCGAGGTGAATCTTTATGAAACAGAAACAAATCCGCTGCCCATACTGCGGCAGCATCGCAATTTTAAGGGATGCGTCCTATGTATATGGAAATAAAGCGAAAGATGGAAAACTCTATGTGTGCAGTCACTTCCCACAGTGTAATTCTTATGTAGGAGTTCATTCTGGCACTACCAATGCCAAAGGAAAACTGGCAAACAAAGAGCTTCGGCAAAAAAGGATCCAAGCACACCGGGTGTTTGACCAGATATGGCTAAACCACATCTTTACGAAATCGGAGGCTTACCGCTGGATTGCTGATAAATTCTGTCTGACTGCCAAGGAAGCACACATCGGAGAATTTAGCACTTATATGTGTGATCAACTAATTCTGGAATCCATGAAGATTCTGGAGAATAACCATATCCCTCTCAGGGCCATTGGTTGAAAGGGGGGATATGTATGATCATCCCGATGACAGATGATGAACGCCGATTGACAGAGGAGTACTTATATTTGGTACCTGAAATGGTAAAAAAATTGACTACTCGTTGTGCTTATGTCTCATACGATGAGCAGCAAGACCTTCTGCAAGCCGGAAACTTAGCTTTATGCAAAGCCGCCATGAACTATGACAACACCCGTCCCTTTGCAGTTTACGCCAGAGTTGCCATACGAAATGCCATTTACAGTTATTGGAGAAAACTGCAAAAAGAACGAAAATACACCTGTTCCATGTATGCATCTTCCGAATTTGACATGGAACCCCTGCTTGTAGACCAAAAAACAGAACTGTGGCAGGAACAATGTATGAACCAGGAACCCATTTATAAGCACCTGCAGTCCTTAGAAGCGAGAAGCTGCAATACACTAAGAAAAGGAATACATGCCCTGCTCCTGCAGCAAAAAGGATATACCAACCAAGAAATTTCCAAACATTATGGTGTCCCAATGAATCATGTCCGGGCATGGCAAAGCAAAGCCCGGAAATACTTACAGCAGGATACCAAATTATATACTCTTTTATCTTGAAGGGAGAACGATTATGCTGACACTTTATACTGCAGTCGGAATCCTACGATTCCAGGATTCCATAAAGGAACATAAAACACCGACTGTTATCAATAACCGGCAGGAATACGGACTGACAGAAGAAGAATTCTTTCTGTGGAGCAGCCTCGCATTTCAAATCCGACAGATCCATGAATTGCAGTCTGCTTTTTCCGAACGCTTGAAAAAACATCACCGTTCGGAAAATATCCCCATTGAACCTTACCTGAATCGGCTGCTGCTTCGAGGACTGGTTGTAAAAGGGGATGGTTTAACTGGTGTGGATGCCCTGTACCGCCTCTTAGGAGAACTTTATATCAGCCCATTGCAGGACAGTTTTTCAGTACGGCTTTTTACCTGCATCTATCTCTGCATGAAGAAAAAACTGCACACAAAGGAACTGATCCATTATCTAAAAAAGCCGGCACGGACTGCTATAGAGGACACGGTACTCCAAATAGCAAAAAAAGTACAGATTTCTACGGCAGAGCTTGTAACCTGTGTAGAACAGGGCATCCATCCACAAAATACAGAGCAACTTTTGACGCAGCTCTATGAAACCTCGGATGCAACATTCCGTACCCTGGCACAGGATATCCAATTCACCCATGCCGGTTATCCTGTACTGGAAGCCATCAGTAATTTGTACCTCAATAAACAGATTGCATTTGAAAAATTATAGGAAGGAGCAAATTATGCCAAAACCATTTCTTAATAAGCTGATTGTCCATGGGGCAATCGGCTTTTTCTGTGTCCTATTTGGATGTATTTACGGATTTATAACAGACGACCAGATATTTCTCCTTATGAGTCTTTGCATCGGTGTTGGAACTGCCATACGAATTGTGAGTCTGCTACATACCATCAAGATGCATGACTATACCGAATTAACTGGAACCTGTACAAAACATGAAGTCAGCCCACTTACCAAGAAACAGAAAATTATTTTCCGTTCCACTGACCAGAAAGAATATCACTTTACATTCGATAAAAATATCCGCCTTTTATCTGGACATTATTATCGCCTATATTTCCGGAATGTAGCAAACCTTTCGGGTGAAGAAAAGGTTACTCCGGATTTACTTGCGTATGAGGAATTATCCCTAAATGAAGATGTTTCCCCGAAGAACTCTTAGATTTCTTCTCTAAATACAATAGAAGTGGATATGCCACTTTCACATACCCACTTCTATTATGCTTTATAAGTTTTCCTTCTGCCGTCCCAGTGAAATGACAAAAACCACTCCGAACTACCACGTATTCTGTCTCAAGGATGACAGCATAACAGCAATCGCAGGGAATAATAATCTATTGTATTCCAGAAGACTCTTCAAAAAATGGACAGTGCTTTCACTTTCAGGGTTTCAAAATGCAGTAACAATATCTTTTATTTTTCTACTGTGACCAATTTTTTCATATTAAGGGCAACTTTATACTGACAGTGAAAATTCCCGCTTCATAATTCACTTGAATATCACCACTTATTTGTATTACTAGCTTTCTAGTAGCATACAATCCGATACCACTGCTTTTTATCCTTGCTTCATCTTTTGTGTAAAACAAATCAAATATAGATTTTAATTCTTCATCACTAATATAATCAGAAGGATTGCTTATTTGTATATGACAATACTCGGATTCTCCCCACATGTAAAACATTATATCACCAGTACTATACTTTAAAGCATTATCTATTAAATTACATAAAATTCTAATTAATATTTTCTCTTGAGCAAGTATCCAAATGTTTCCATGTGGCAGTCTAATATCTAATTGTTCTGAGGCACGTTTTGAATTTTGAATATATTCCTTTAACAAAGAAGTGACTACCTCTGTAATATTGACTGATTTCATATCAACTTCGCTCTCTATTGCTTCACTCCAAAACAATAAATATAAATCGTCTACTAATTTTTTTAAATAATCCGCCTTTTTTTCAATATGTTCTATATAGCTATTAACAGGTTCATTCACATTTTTTTCTAATCTAATTAACTGCAAGTAACCAATAATAACAGTTAATGGAGTACGTAAATCGTGTGATAAATTTGCTACCATCTTTTTAAAATTTTTATCCTGTTTTTTTAGCTGATGTTCTTTTCGTTCATCTTCTTTAATTCGCTTGTTGATACTAAGTGCAAGGTTCTCAATATCTTTATCAAATACATTGACCGAGTAGATATGCTCATTATGTTCTATCCATTCTATAATTCTTCTAATTTCCCTCTTCAGATGAAAAATGTATAATATGCCTAATAATATAAACACTCCTGTTATTAAAAAGACAACTAGCAAACTTCATATCTCCTTATAATATTAGAATCTCATCACATGTATTCAAGATTGCATTATCATGTGAAACAATAATAATTATTTTATGATTTTTAATTTGATCGATCAACTGTAAAAATTGTTTTTTTCCACTCTCATCCATAGCTGAGGTAGGCTCATCAAAAATCATTACCTGACCGTCTTGCACTACTTGGCGAATAATTGCAATTTTTTGCTTTTCTCCACCGGAAATATTACTTGACTTTTCATTAATTTGCAAATCCCAATTATCTCTTTTCAAAATACTATCACCAAAGCAATCAACGGCTCTCTGTATACATTTTACATCAAGCTTTCGATATAAAGCAATATTATTATATATTGTATCTACTTGAAACACAAATTAAAGTTCTTGACGTTTCAATGCAAAATGCATTAAAACTATCCCCACCAGGCACGCACCCATACCATACATAATAGTTCCAACAACAATCCCATTTGTCATCCGATATCCACAAATATTATACATATAAGTGGTCGGGTTCATAACACAAAATGCTTTAAGAAGCACTGATTGATTTTGAAAATCCTCATATACCATAGGATAAGTAATCGCACCTGCAAAGAAATATACACATGATAAAGCTGCCACAATTCCTGTATTCTTTACTAAAACCGTAATCAAAACCGCCACAGCTTCCATTCCAATCATAGCTATCATATTTAAGGTAACCATTCCGATAAAAATCAAAAATTCCTCACCTTTATAATGAAAACCATACTTCCATGCTAATCCTAAGCCTAATGCAGTTTCCACAATATAATAGAGAATAAAAAAGTGAACATTTATCACCAGTAATTTACTTAAAAATAATTTGGTTCGATTTATCCCATATACGACAGAAGCTCTTATTGTTCCTTGATGAAATTCTGCAGATACCATTGTCGTAATATAGACAATTAATCCAATCCAAGAAAAAAAATTAATTGATAATGCAAATCTTGCGATTTCTGCAGCTTTTACATTATTCATGTCGTCTATGTAGCAAATCCAACCAATGCTATCTATATTTCTATAATCACCAAAAGTCATAAACAATGTATCATTTCCCACAACGAACGGTATAAAAAAAATAAATGCCATAAATACTAAAACCCACTTCGAGGCTCGCGAATATTTCATTTTATAGTACTCTGCTTTAAGCTGTCTCATTCGATTTCACCTCCGATAATAGATTTGTGTAATACTCTTCTAAGTCTTCTCCTTCATATCCTATTTTTTCTACACCAACTCCTCCATATACTAATTCTTTTGTTATATCAGAAATATTTTTATTATAACCAAATACCTTAATCACATTTCTTAAATAAACTTTTATTTGACTTTCTGGATACCTCTCATCTAAAATACAACTAGCCTTTTCCACATTGTCTACTTCGATATGAACATGACGACGACATTTCTCATCTAATTCTTTATCTGTAATCTGTTGTAACATTTTTCCATGATGTATAAATCCATATACAGTTGCAAGTTGATGTAACTCTGGCAAAATATGACTGGATATAAGTATCGTTGTACCATCTTCTTCATTCATATTCTTTAAGACTTCTCGCACATATTTAATTTTGGTTGGATCTAAGCCATTTATTGGTTCATCTAAAATTAGCAACTGTGGGCGACCAAGCAATGCAATTGCAATTCCTAATCGCTGTTTCATCCCTAAAGAAAAAGCCTTCACTCTTTTATTTCCAGCGTCCTTTAAATCCATTATTTCCAGAACTTCATCAATACTACTTTTTCCTGGAATTCCTCGTTGAGTACGCTGGATTTCCAAATTTTGGCGTGCTGTCATGTCCATATACAAAGCTGGATTTTCAATTAAACATCCTATCTTATTTCTTTCATCTTCAAGATTTTTTTTACCAAATAAACTTATCTCACCTGAAGTCGGCTTTGTTAGTCCTGTAATAACTTTCATCAGGCTACTTTTTCCTGCACCATTTTCTCCAACCAGTCCATATATCTCGCCCGCTTTTATCGTAAGATTTACCTGATTAAGTACCATATTGTTTCCGTATGCTTTACAAATATCTTTTGCTTCCAATATTTTTTCGGGTTCTTTCATTCTAATCACTTCCCTCGTTTCTTAAATCCTATAATGATAATGATAATGTCTAATTCTAACATTTCTCTTAAATCAGTTCTTAAATTTCCATAAAATTATAAATTTATCTTTATATTTTCCCACTCGCCTATGAAACCTTCAAATTATTTAAAACAGTAACTTGTATGAAATTACAAATCATGTTAGTATTTTTACCATACCTATTACCAAAGGAGTTTATTATGATTGATATATTATTAGTAGAAGATGATAAAGAAATTTGCTTTATTCTTACAGAATTATTAAAAAGAAACCATTACAATGTTTCAGCATATCACAATGGGATAGAAGCAATTGAAGCTCTTTCCTCTAAAAAATATGATTTAATGTTATTAGATTTGATGCTTCCCGATTTGCCTGGTGAAAAAATACTATTTCACCTAAAAAAACACAACAATTCTATTCCAGTTATTGTTATATCTGCCAAAAATCAGCCTGAGATTCGTATAAACCTTCTCCGATCCGGTGCAGATGATTATATAACTAAACCTTTTTATCATGAAGAAGTTCTCGCACGAATAGAAAGTGTTTTGCGCCGTTGCAGCGAAAGTCCCCAAACGGAATATTCCTTTAAAGATATTCGCATAAATGTGGATGATCACAAAGTACTTGTAAATAACACAGAGCTTACTCTGACTACTACCGAATATAACCTCTTACAGCTACTAATCAAACATCCAAAACAGACTTTTACAAAGGAATCTTTATATCAACTTATTTGGGGAAAAGATTATATTTCAGATGATAATACTCTCAATGTCCATATAAGCAAACTAAGAAAAAAACTAGAGCATATAGGAAACCAAGCCCCTTATATCGATACTGTATGGGGAATAGGTTATAAATTACACCGTTAGAATAAATTCACGCAAAAAATACCATTACAAAGATTAATCTGTAACGGTATTTTTTACCCTATTCACTTTTTTCATACTTTCAAACAACTAGGTATACCCTCAACAATTTTTTCAGGCACAAACACTTCATTAACTATCACATACGTCCAAGCACCATCTGAGTTATCCGTAGTTTTAGACACTACAATGGCTTAACTTCCACGCAGTATATATTAAATCTACGAATTACAAATGCAAAGACACAACTTCGAACCACTACATATTCCTTTCCAAGGTAACGGTGATTGTGGTCTATGAAAATCATTTGTATTTCAGCTGACCATAAAAAACACCGTTGCAGATTCACTCCCCCACAACGGCATCTTTCATTTTTTTTATTCGATTTTATCTTCTCCTGTTGCCTTTATAAATCTCATAACCTCATCAATGGTTTTCCCAGATGCTACCAAAGCCTTAAACAGCTCATCTTTCTGCTTCTCTTCTATCTCTTTTTGAATCTCTTTTGCTTTATGACGCAGTTCCTTTAAATCGGACTCTTTTGTACGAATCTCCTGTTCCACATACTCCAGTTGCTCTTCCAAAGATGTGTTTTCCAGTTTTTTTCGTCTTGCCATAATGCATCCTCCTAATAATTTTTCCTCATTCTACCACATTTTATCTACTCTGAAAAGGTAGTAGTGTTTTATGAAAATTTTATATCTATTTGGGATTATCCTCATAAAATACTACACTTCCAAGCATTTTGACACAAAAATTATTATTTCGAATCGCAAAATACTATATATGGTATTTTATCATTGACCTTCGCTATATCTTGTGTTACTATGATATTGTATTTAAGTTTTGTGTTATCCCTTTATAGGGTGTCTGGATACTATCTCCAGTACACATGCAGTTTAAGTTGGAAAATCGTGTCATTATAATGCCGTTTTATACGGTGCTATAATGGCACTTTTTTTATTTATCACTATTTTATCGCCCAAAGGGCAGAAAGGAGAATTTTTATGTCATCTATTATCATTGTAACAGGAAGGGTAACTGCCGATCCGGTTATGCAACAAGCAAAGAATTCCGGAACTGAATACATCAGTCTGGGGCTTGCTACCAACCAGAGAGGTCAAAGCGGAAAGGAAGAACCCATCTTCTATCAGTGTTACTGCAACAAGTTTCTTGCAGATCGACTGATAAAAGCCGGTGTCAAAAAATCAACGTGTCTCATGGTCTACGGAGATTTAGAACTCCATCCGTATATTCACCAGAAAGGCAATAATGCAGGTCAAGCAGCTATCACGCCGCAAATTATGGTAAAGGACTGGCAGTTCTTACCTGCGAATCGTAATGATACCAATGCAGCAACACCTGTACCGGGGAATCCAATGGTCGGAAATCCAAATGTTCCACCAGTACCAGCAAACGGTGCTACTTATAATGGAAACCCGGGAATGAATCCTTCCGGTACCGTGCCTACTGGCGCAATGCCAGTCAATAACAATATGATGCCACAGGCCGCCCAACAGATGTCTTATGCTCCTGCAGGGGGATCGGCTTATGCACCACAGGGATTTACGGCTGGCAATGTGTCAGGTGATGGATTTACCAATATTCCGGAAAATACACCACCACAGCAACTTCCATTCCCGTAAATTATCAAAGAACCCTAAAATGAAGGAATTGCGACTTTCCAGTATCTACTGGTCTGCTGCAATTCCTTTTTCTATTGAGACAAACATGGAGGAAATGAAGTGAATACACAAAAGAAATTTCTTAAAGTTCTAAGTATGCTCACAATAATTTTGTTAATTGCAACTATATTCATACCAGGAAATGGAAATCGTAATGCAGTCGCAAGTATCGGAATCCTTGGCATCCTGCTGCTATTTCTTTCCACACTTCTTCCCAAAATCCATAAACTGACTCTAAACCTACTCAAGAACCAGGGCAAAACAAGCCCTTGGTCTTCTTTGAAATCATCTGAGCCAGTTTCCGAAACAGAAGAATTGCTTTGGAGACAAATCAGCTATCAGATTACCGACAAACTACAGGCTGCATTTCCAAATGCAACATGGGAATTCCAGAAGTCGCCATCCATGAAGCAGCTCCTTTGCGGAAATCCCATACGTCTGAGAACCTTTCATACGGAGGACTACAACTTTGCGGAAGCACGTATGAACCAATACGGATATCTGGAACTTCAAATGCTGACCATTGCCAGCCTCAAAAAGACTGTCACAGTTACCGATGAGGACGATGTTCCTTTTGCTGATCCGGAATCCTGGTATTCCTTAATTGGCAAGAAAAAACTGGAGAACCTTATCGGACAGCTCCATGCGAAAGGACACCATAAACTCTATATTAATGAAAACGGGCAAATTTACATCCAAAATGGTGATACAGCGGAAATCAAGGATTGTTTTGATTATTTCCCGCCACGAAACTATTGGGATATTCTCATTTCCATCTTCCAAAAAGATGAATTGACCGCAAAAGAAAAGGACCAGGCACTAGAATTATCCTGGATAAAAGAATAAAGGAGGAAATACTATGCCAAATACAAACTTTGTCCCTAACTGGACTTTTGAAAGAACGCTACCATTTCCATTTGACAGCTATTCCGGGAAAAGTGCAGTGATGAAAGACATCGCTTCCAAATACTGTAATCAGCCTAAAAAACGGGCTACTCTCCATTCTGCTACTTTGCAGGCAGTTTTTTCTTATATGGATTTGGAAAATCCACCTGCTGGAAAAGCAGAGGAAGAACTCGGAGCCATTGGAAGCCAGGCAAACAATTTTACAATCGCAGAATATCCAAGCCGTACTGGGTTGCTGCATGTAGTGGTCTACAACCGTATGACTGGGAAATTTATAGCTGGAAAGTATGAAAAACCTTTGGATCTGGACAGTAAACCAGAGCCATATCAGTTTAAAAAAGATGATGATTCCGGAAGTGCTCTTTATTTTGCTTTAATGCCTACTTTCCTTTCAGATGACGAATTCAATGAAAAATATCAGGAATTAAAGCAACACCGTGATGACGGTTTTCCTGACCTACCCAAAGCTGCAGAAACGGCTGCACTCCTTTGTGATAACGTGTACCGCAGGATCCGTTATGGCGATTCCCTTCCTATCGGGAATATCAAAATTGATACCCCTGCAAATGGCGTGATCCAAAGACTTACACCACTGAACATCCAAAAAGGTGTTTATGCACCAACGGAGATTATCCAGGGTTCCTTTCAGGTATTAAAAGGTGGACATCACTATACTGCTTCCACCGTTTCAATTCCCAAAGAAGATTTTGTCGATAAATACATCCTGTCCAATTCTCGGACATTAACTCCCCAAGAAGAATCAACCGTTCCTATTCTCGAAGATTGGTATGTAATCCCAAAAGAAATCCAAAGAATATGCGAACATGCCAAATTAACAACTGACAGCAAGCAGCCTATGCGGAATTTTATGCTCCGTGGGCCTGCTGGAACGGGAAAGACCGAAGGTGCCAAAGCCATCGCTGCAGGACTTCACCTGCCTTACCGATGCATCACCTGCTCGGCAAATACAGAAATTTTTGACCTTCTTGGACAGATTTTACCTGATGTAGATGAAAAACAGCTTTCTTTGGTAGGGGAACTGCCCTCTTTTCAAGACATTACCCTCGATCCGGCTACTGCCTATGAAAAATTAACGGGTACTTATGATGAAAAAGTATCAGAAAATACAGTTTATGAAGAATTGATCCATCATATATCTGAGGCAATGAAGCAGAAACAAACTGCTACCTCCAGCAGCCAACAGTTCCGCTATGTGGATACACCACTGGTTGAAGCCATCCGAAACGGCTATCTGGTAGAAATACAGGAGCCTACGGTGATTGCCAATCCTGGTGTACTGGTAGGGCTTAATTCCCTGTTGGACCGTTGTAACAGTGTATTTCTGCCAAACGGGGAAGTCATCCATCGGCATCCGGATACTACCATTGTAGTCACAACTAATCATGACTATGCCGGCTGTCGTCCCATGAACCAGTCTGTCATTTCAAGGATGAATATGGTCATAGATATGGATGAACCGGATGAAGAGACCATGGTAGAGCGTGTTCTTGCTATTACCGGATGTTCCGATAAAAAATCAGTACGTACCATGACACAGATTGTACGTTCCATCGCACAGTATTGTCAGGATAACCTGATAACAGATGGCTGCTGTGGAGTCCGGGAATTAATTGCCTGGGTTCAGTCTTTTATGGTATGTGGCGATATACAGGAAGCTGCTCATTATACCATTTTATCTTCCGTCACTGCCGATTCTGAAAGCCGTATCGAAATTGAAGGTTCTTGCTTGGATACAGTTCTTGCATCATAACACACTATTGAAGAACACCTTTTATACCGAAGCCGAACTACGCAAAACTCTGGCAGAAAATCTCGTTTATTTAAGAAAATCCAAGCAGACGAAACTCTCTCAGAAAGCCGTAGCAAGACTTCTGCATCTACCCGAAAAAACAATTATGAACTATGAAAATGGGCATACGCTTCCATCTGCTTACGCCGTCTTTCGGTTAGCCCAGTATTACGGCTGTACAATGGAAGATCTCCTAACCCAAAATATGAAAAAGAAAGAAAGGTGAAGAAATTGAATAACACTCAAAAAGCTTTAAAAAGAATGATCCGGGATACGGAGTCAAAAATCACTGATGAAGAACTCTTTCTTTCATCGGCTTTCCAAAAATACCAAACATCTCTGGCGAAAGCGGCTACTGGCCGTTCTCGCTATGGACTTCAGGTGCTTATGGAATGGGACAGTTCTGAAAATGCAGACATCGCTTATACAGATAATTATAGAATTCATTGTAACGCCGCAAACTCGATAACTCAAAGCTTTCCTTCCCGATTTCTACGGTCACAAAGCCTGACTGGTCTAACTGGACATGAAATCGGACATCTGCGTTACTCTGATTTTGCATCACTACAGCTTTATCTGACCAATATGGAAAATGGTTCCTTCTATCCAGAAGCACCAGACAATCTGCCTTCTGGATACAAGGCAAATCTGCAGGACATCTTAGATGCCATGGAAGAAAAAGATAACGCAACGTGTCTGACGCTATCCCGCTGTGCTGCACAGTTTAATAATATACTGGAGGACATCTACATTGAAGCCCGGATGTGTGAGGAATATCCCGGAACTTTTAAGCAGGGAATACAGATTAATAATCTGCGGATGTCTGAATTGATTCCTTCTATACAGGAACAAATTGACTGTGGCTATCAGCCGTTTTCCATTATGAGCAATTTAATTTTGTCTTATTGTAGGACTGGTAATATAAATAACCGCACGAATTATTCTGGAGAATACACAGACACCCTTTCAGACTGCATGGATTATATTGACGATGCCTTAATTGCCACACAGGGGAAAGAACGCTTCCGTGCTTCCAACTATCTTTTAGTACTTTGCTGGAACTATATTCAGCCTATAGTAGAGCAAACCAGAGAGTCTTTAAAAAAGCAGGATAGTACCCAAGTTGGCGATGCTCTGGAGGATCTGCTGCGGAAAGAATCAGGTAGCGGATCTCCTCTTCCAACTGGTAAAAACGGAGGAATCCCCAAAAACATTCCAGGTCCTACAGAAAAATCGAAAACTCCTATAACCTGTGACTTATCTGGCCTTGATCCAAATTACAGGCAAGATGCGATTAACCAGGCAGAAAAAGTACTGCAGGAAGAAGGGGGCAGAATTGAGCTTGCTAAAACTACAGCAATATTAGATGGAAATAATCCAGGAATCACATACGCATCACAGTATGCCGGTTCCGGTTATGAAAATGCAGCGAATGATCTTGCACGCATCCTAAATGATGTTGCTACGGAAAAAGCCCAAAATGATTATGAACAGGAATTAACAGAAGACTTGCAAAAATCGGCGGATGAAATACATTACGGAAATGCCCATGCAGGCATCCATGTAACAATCCACCGCATCAATCCCGTTTCCGACTTTTTTATCAAATCTTATCAAACAGTTGCTCCCCCTCTTTTGCGGACCTCCAAAAGGCTGCAAAGTTCCATTCTTCCTTTATTAAAAGAAGAGGCAGAAGGCGGGAAACAAAAAAACCTGTTATTTGGTAAAAGGCTGGATATGCGGGCTTTACACCGAAAGGACGGCGGTATCTTTACCAGAACCAGGCTACCGGATGAAGAACAAAAACTTTCCGTGGGACTTTTGGTTGATGAAAGTGGTTCTATGGGCTGGGGAGATCGTATTACCCATGCCCGGAAAACTGCAATCGTGCTGTATGATTTCTGTACGAGCCTGGGAATTCCTATTACCATTTATGGGCATTCTACAGATTCCAAGGGTGTTGCTTTGTATTCCTATGCTGAATTTGATTCTCTGGATGCCTCTGACCGTTACCGGCTGATGGATATGTCTGCCCGTAATGGCAACCGGGATGGAGCTGCACTTCGTTATGTTGCGGAACACCTGGCAAAGCGTCCGGAATCACAAAAACTCCTCATCATAATCTCTGACGGACAGCCCGCAGATTGTGGGTACAGTGGTACGGAAGCAGAAGCAGATCTTCGTGGTATCAAGAATGAATATCGTAAACGTGGCATTGTGATCTTTGCTGCAGCAATTGGTGATGACAAAGAAAACATCCGCAGGATCTATCAGGATGGTTTTTTAGATATTACCAAATTAGAAGATTTACCCAAAAATATGACACAGCTTGTAAAACAATATTTGAAATAGAAAGAAGGAAAACATACATGAGTGAAAATTATCAAAACTCAATTACAGATCAGATATGCAAAGTACAGACCAGTAAAAAATTAATTGCACTGTATGACCGCCTCCGCTACACAAGTTATAACAGCTATGCACAGCTTCATGCAAAAGGAGAATTTGAAGAAAATGGTCATAAAGTTCACTCCCTTATTGGAATCTCCATTCAGGATTACTCTAGTGGTACCGGTGATAAAAATATTATCACCCGTTTTCATCTGGCACCCGAACAAATTCAATTTCTGCTGTCCAGAGTTACCGCTGGCTTTCCTGAATTTGAATGGTCACAAAGTAAAATATTTGGTGTGCCGGATGGCAATGGCTATTCTACTGCACAACAGTTTTTTATTTCCCGTCACGTATATAACAACCAGCAGGAAATACTGACCAGCCCATGGAGAATTCAAATTAATAACGGAAAAGGTATCAAGAAAAAGAATCATAACGGCGGCACTTATATGCAGGCTCAAAGTTTTATCTCTGAAAAAAGTGCTTTTATCCAATTGACAGATATGGATTTTTATATGCTGTTAAAACGTGCTGATTCCTATATCGTAAATTGGGAAGCCTATGTTGCATCCTTCCTGATTCAAAACGGCAAACAACAGCTTAAAAAGCAACAGGAAGCAAGAATGGCACAAAATATACAGCCACAGCCAGATGAAATGACTTCCTATATGCAGGGACAGCCACAAGAGCAATATCTGAATGGTATGTATGTCGCTTAAAGAATTTCAACAAAGAAGCAGCCGAAAAGACTGCTTCTTTTTATAAAGGAAAGGAGATCTCTATGGATTATGCTACAACACTAAATATTGACCAACAAGGGCGGATCATTATTCCTGCCAAAGTAAGAAAAGCCCTACAGCTTCATACAGGCGATGTATTGATGCTGGAAGCTGACACACGCAACATCTGTCTTCGTAAATGCGACTCCCATATCCCTATGGATATCCGGTTAGACAGTTTCCTGGATATTTTACATAGTAATGTCCCTTGCCGGATCCTGTTATGTAATCATTCCAAAATCATTGCTTCCAAGAATTATCATACAGCACTTAATATGCCTGTAACAGAAAGTATTCAAAGGCTTCTGCAACAGGGAAAGATGAAATTATTCTCTGAAAAGGAACGCATATACCCTACTATGACAGGAAAATATCCCATATCAGCCTTTTTCCCTATTTCTAAAAAAGACGAATTGGGGGAAGCCCTGGGACTTTTACTATGTGCAAAAAATCAACAGCCTTTCAGCGAAATGGATTTAGGCTGTGCCAAAATGACTGCAGCGGCGATTTCCCGCTACATCCAACAAAATTATGAAAGGAAGGTGACATAAAATGAATGACTTACTGCTGCATCGGGCAGCACAATTATTAGAAGCTGAATTTGGTCCCCAATGGCGTACTGTCGCTGACATGCTTGGAACGGAAGGATTGCGAAAACGTGTGGGAAAGGAACTGACTTCTTTCATGGCATACCCAGAACGGGGCGAAGGCGGTAACAGCCAGTGGCGTGGTAACTGCTCTCCCGAAGTGATTGCAGCACTTCTACGCTATTGCCTAGACGATAAGCGATATTACGGAAAAGATACCAGCACCTTTACCCTCTTAGATCCTATGAGTGGCTCTGGGACTTCAAAGGCGGCGGCTGACCGTTATCAGGTACGTTCCCTGCTCTATGATCTAAATCCGGCACCTGCTTATGGAAAAGGTAACTGGAATGCCCTAAAAGATGAAGTGGAGGATTCCGCTGATCTCATCTTTTTCCATCCACCTTACCATAATATGATCCAGTATTCCGGAAATATCTGGGGAAACCCTCACCCGGACGACCTATCCCGCTGTGAAAACTATTCGGATTTTTTAGAAAAACTAAATCACTGTATCCGGAAATTTTTCCTGGCACTTCGGAAAGGTGGCAGGCTTGCCATACTGGTAGGCGATATGCGGCTCCATGGTAAGTTCTATAGTATGCAGCATGATTTAATGCGGATGGGTGATTTTGAATCCTTTCTGGTAAAGGGCCAGTTTAATTGTGTTTCTGACAATCGGACGTACAAAAAGCCTTTCATTCCCATTGTGACAGAATATGCTCTGTTACTGAAAAAAACGGATTCTTTCATTATCCCCTTCAGCATCCGGCAAGAAGGTGTGTTTTCTGTACAAAATACAGATATTCTTGCACTGACTTGGCATCATCTAATCCGGATGACAATGGAGAGTATTGGAGGAAGAGTGGCTTTAAAAGACCTGTACGCTTTATTAAAGGAACACCCAAAAGCGAAAAAGAATCCGCATTATCAGGAACGTATCCGTGCCACCTTATATGAACACCCAGATGAATATATCCCTGTATCGAAAGGATATTTTCGTTTGAGTTACCCTGTTACATAAAAACGAGCCATGAAAAACAGATTTTCTATGGCTATACAAAAGGAGTGTGAACACTATGACAAATCGAAAGCACCATGTGAAAGATAAACAAATAACAACACTCTCTGGATGGTTTCATTCTCCGCTACGTGTTGGGGAACGTGCTATTATTTCTGGGGTCAATGGTTTCTCTATTCTGACATCTCCTATCCTAACGATTTTGGAAGTATCAAATGACAGTATCGTTTTCGAAACAGAAAATACCATTTACCATTTGGTTCATACACCAGAGACCGTATCGGAAGTGATGTGTGCTTGAATAACATATATGAATTGGGAAGCAAGCTTTGTGAATTGCTTTCAACTTTAAAGAAAAACCGGGAATACGTTCCACTTGAAATTTTACAGACACAGTATCGGGTTCCTTATGAAACCCTAAAAAAGCAAATTGGTGATACAGCGACAGCTTTTGTAAAAGAAATTACATTATCAAAGCTTATGATAAATCCAAATGTGTCTCTGGAAGAGCAGATTTCTGTTATCCAACAAACCATTACAACATCCGGGATACTCAAAGAAATGGGCTATACCTTATCAAAACTGTATGATGTGGAACTACTGCACAGGCAGGCATTAAAATTAAGGACATATATTGAGGATGCTCTATATCCATATATTGCCCTTCAGGATTGCCTTGTAGTTGATATGGAACGTATAGAGGATACGCCAATTATCTACAATACAATTACCCAAAAGGTTTATGAGAATGGGCAATGGAGTAAACAGGATTTGGATCTGCATGGGAAACTATTAATCTATGTAAAATCTAGTCCTCCTATGCCTGCAGCAACAGAACAAATAAACAATGGATTCTAAATTCAAAAATTTTTATGTCAAGAAGGGAAACTTTTATGGGTTTCCCTTCTTATGAAAATAATTTCAGTTGTTCATATTCTGCTGTCCGATTCAACAGTATGGGCTTCTTAGCAAGAATAAATTCTACCGCTGCATCCTCCATAATCCAATCTTCCAGTTCTTGTCGTTCCAAAAGCAATGGCATCCGTTCATGCACTGGTGCTACGGAAGCATTTGCCTGCGTAGTCAGAATTACAAAACGATTTTGACCATTATAGATTTGATAACACCCTGCCATAAATAATGTGGCATCCTGCTTTGGACTTTGAAAAGTATATTTTTCTTTGTTTTTACACCATTCGTAAAAGTGATGGGCAGGAATCACACATCTTCGATGCAGCACACTGTCCCGAAAGGTCTTCTTGTCCAGTATAGCCTCTACCCTTGCATTGATAAGCAATCCCTTTCCCTGGAACCTCGGAAATCCCCACTGCATCTGCCTTGCAGCCACTTCCCTACACTCCTTTGTAAGTACAATTGCAGATTCAGACGGATGGATGTCCTGCCCATGCTCTATGATGCAGCCGATATACCGCTTCCCAGGACAAGAAGGCAGAATTTACATCTATATGAAAAATCACTTTTTCCAAACTCACGTTCCCCTCCTTTATATCCCATTATATAGAACATACGTTCTGAAATCAAGAGATAATATTTTCCATATCCATGCTTTCTCTATATATAGTAATTTTCTTCTCAGATTAAACAATATATAGTGCTTTTATATTGACACATACTATATATAGTGTTACACTTACTATGTAATTATTATTTGTGTCATCCGGAAAGGATATACGCACGCAGTTTAGGTTTGTAAAAGTGTCAGAAGTATACCACGCTACCAGCAGGGACTTCTGGCTTTTTTTATTTTGCAGGAAACTGCACGCATTAAAGAATGAACATCCATGTCATTCTCTTTTTTTATGCCTGAACGCAAAGAAAGGAGGAATGAAAGCCGGAACAAATAAGAATTACAACTATACCATAGAAAAGGAGACAAGAATAAAATGAACCACTCTAATGAATTATCAAACGTGGAAAAAATCAAACAACTGGTGGACTATCTGAATTTACAGCGTAACGCTTATTATAATGAGAACAGTCCGAATATCAGTGATGCGGAATATGACCGAATCTTCGATGAATTAGTGGAATTAGAAAAGCAGACAGGCTTTGTCTTATCCAATTCACCGACACAAACCGTAGGCTATACTCCCATCAGTGAACTTCCCAAAGTAAAGCATCCGGTCCCTTTGCTCTCTTTAGATAAGACAAAGCAGGTACAGGACTTGATAAGTTTTGCCGGTAAGCAGCCAGTTCTGTTTATGCTGAAGTTGGACGGATTAACGACTAAATTGGTCTACGAAAATGGAACACTTGTAGAGGCTTCCACGCGTGGCGACGGAGAAATTGGGGAACTTATCACCCATAACATCCCTGCATACGTTGATGTCCCTCTCTCAATTCCATATAAAGGCCGGCTGGTGATTGTTGGAGAATCCTTCATCCCAACCAATGACTTTGAGCGTTTAAAAGAAACCCTCCGAGATGGAAAAGGAGAACCTTACAAAAATGGGCGAAATCTGGCTTCTGGCTCTGTGCGAAGTCTTGATCCGGCAAATTGTGCAGGGCGCTGTCTGCACTTTATGCCTTTTAATGTTCTGGAAGGTCTGGACTCTCCATTTCTCTTTCCAGACAGCAGAGCTATGAAAATTTCCAGCCTGCTTGACTATGGTTTTCAGCCTTGTCCTTATATTGCTGCAAACCAGCCTTTAACCTCGGAACTTGTAAACCAGTATATTGAAAAACTGACTGATCTGGCAGGCAAAAAGCATCTGCCTATTGACGGAATCGTAATGATTTTCGACAGTCTGGACTATTCCCAAAAATGCGGGCGTACCGGACATCATTATAAAGATGGACTGGCTTTTAAGTTTGAAGATGAAACTTACGAAACCACTCTTCGCAATATAGAATGGACACCCACCCGTTTCGGAGAAATTGCACCAGTGGGAATTTTTGACCCTGTGGAAATTGACGGATGCTTTGTTTCCAGAGCAACCCTGCACAATCTGACCTTTATCAAAGAATTAGAATTGGTGCCAGGTTGTAGAATTTCTGTATCGAAACGTAATATGATCATTCCTCATATTGAAGAAAATCTGGAACGTGGTCATTACGTAGATGCAGTTCCCCCAGTATGTCCATGCTGTGGTTCTCAGACTCGTATCTATCAAAGAAAAGGAAATGATGGGCGTCTCATTGAAACAGTGCATTGTGACAATCCCAACTGTGATAGCCAGATCCGAAAACGCTTTACACATTTCGTTGGAAAAAAAGCAATGAACATCGAGGGACTCTCCGAAACTACCTTGGAAAAATTCCTGACTTTGGGTTATCTCCAGACATTTCCGGATATTTACCATCTAAATGAACATCAGGAAGAAATCTTACAGTTGGAAGGTTTCGGTAAAAAATCCTTTGAAAGATTATGGAATTCCATTACTTCCAGCCGGAATACTACCTTTGTCCGATTCCTGGTTTCCATGGATATTCCTATGGTCGGACGAACCAAAAGTAGGATTTTGGATACAGTATTCCACGGCAGTCTGCAGGAATTTTTTGACGCTGCCTCTGGTGACTATGATTTCACCCAGTTAGATGACTTTGGTGATACTCTGAATCAGAATATCCATGACTGGTTCTCTGATGAAAACAATCTAATTCTCTGGCACGAACTCCAAAAAGAACTTATATTTGAAGAAAGAAAGGAAATGAACACTATGATGAAAGAAAATGTATTTACAGGATGTACTATCGTTGCAACAGGAAAACTTGCTCATTTTACAAGGGATGAAATCAACTCCAAGATCATTGAGCTTGGAGCAAAAGCCGGCAGTTCTGTCACAAAAAAGACAGATTATCTGATTTGTGGGGAAAAAGCCGGAAGTAAATTAACAAAAGCTCAGGCTCTCGGTATTAAAATATTGTCTGAAGATGAGTTTCTTGAGATGATTGCGTAAGGAGAAATCTATGAGTATCATTACATCCGTTTTTCATATCTATGGATTTCTTATTACAGAAGAGGCTGCTAATCTTATCCTTCGATATACAGAGGAAGTTTTTCCTGATTTATACAAAGAGTTCTCTGATCCAGAATCACTCTTAGCCTTTCAGGAATATCTTTGTGAGAAACTTGATGGCTGTCGTTATGGCACTGCCGAGTCTATGACGGTATGGAGGATCAAAGATCAGGAAGAACTGGACTTAAATCCAGGAGAAGAATTTTATATCATTGAACTTAAAAATTCTTCCCACTTATTTTCACAGGCGTATTCTTCTTATACGGAAGTTATCCAAGAAATTCAAGAAACGTTTGGTGAATTACTTCCTCCCGATTTTCCATTAGATGATTTTCTTGTGGAAATCATGGGCGAAGTCTGGGGATAGTGAAATGGGGTGACGCCCCATTTCAAACATCTTTTGCAACTTTACATTTATAATTATTTTACCGTTGGAAAGCACCTTCTTTTTTGATATAATGAAAGCAAATGGAGGGATAACGTATATGAGTATTCAATCAGATATAGAGATGCTATCAATTGAAGCACTGGAACATCTGGTATTTGAATCTCGAAAGGATATGTAAAACATGGAAGGTAAATATTTTTTTAACGGGAAAGATATTTCAATGAATCTGTATATTCAGATCCGGGATGTTGTCGATATTATTATGGAAAAGAGCCATCTTTCCTTTCCGGATGCCATGGGCAAATTTTATCACTCAAAAACTTACAAGGCCCTGCAAAATACAGAAAATACTCTTTGGGCGGAATCTGCTGGCTATATTGCAGACCGCTATTACGAAGAACAAGAAGAAGCACAAATAAGCAAATAACAAACGAAAAATATGTTTAAGAAGGAACTGCTTGCCATAAGCGGTTCCTTTTTTGTATAAGAAAGAAGGGATTACATGTTTATTAATACCTATTCGAATCATTACCAGCAAACAATTGACCACTTTCATGGAGCATACGCTTTTCTTAGTAACTTCTATCCTTCCCGGATATATTACCGGGGCTACTGGTATGCAAATAATGAGGCTGCTTTCCAGGCACAAAAGACACTTTCCCCTAAAGAACAGCTTCAATTTACCAAATTAAGGAATCCAAAAGATGCAAAAAAACTGGGAAGAGAAGTGCAGCTCCGTTCAGACTGGGAAAGAGTAAAGCTTATGTACATGTATGAAATTTGTATGTGCAAATTCATGCAGAATCCTACCCTATGTAAAGCATTACTTGCTACTGGGAATTGTCACCTTGTTGAAGGAAACAACTGGGGAGATTACTTTTGGGGTTCTGTAAATGGTCATGGCGAAAATCATCTGGGCAAAATTCTTATGGATATACGTGCAAAGCTTCAATTTGAATGTTAAAACATAATTTATCCAATTTTGCACTGTATGAACTGCAAATATTTTGCTATAATGAAAGATAGATTTTAAAGAAAGGATTTGTGCTTATGTATCTGAAGCGTTTTGTCTATGACCGTCTTCTGGATTGGAAAAATGAAGGAGGTCATAGTACCCTGGAAGTCGGTGGAGCTCGTCAGGTTGGAAAAACCTACCTGATACAGAAATTCGCTGACGAAAACTACAAACACAAAATTTATATTAACCTGTTTGAATTAAGCGGCAAACAGTTTATGGAATGTTATAAACAGGCAACCGACTGGACACCTGGAACAAAACGGCGGGAGCATCCTCTCCACGATGCCTTCCAGTTATATGAGCCGGACTTTATTGATTCCGATGATACCGTCATCATTATTGATGAAATTCAGGAATCATCGGAAATTTATAACCGCATCCGGGAGTTCACCCGACAGTTTAAAGCCCATTTTATCGTTACAGGTAGTTATCTTGGAAGAATTTATGATCCGGAGTTTCGCTATTCCAGCGGTGATGTCACCAAACTCACCATCTATACGCTTTCTTTTGAAGAGTTTTTGATGGCCTATGATCAGAATCTGTATGACGATTACAAAAAAATATCTCTTGTTTCCTCTGAAGCAGAAGTCTATAATCGCTTAAAGGAAACCTATGATCTGTACTGTCAAATTGGTGGCTATCCCAAAGTGGTAGAAAACTATCTGGAGAACCGGAATATCGTAAAGGCACAGGGCGAACTCGTAAAAATCATTGATACCTTTACCAATGAGTCCATTCGCTATTTTACAGATATTTTGGATACCAAAGTGTTTACTCATATTTTCTTTTCCATCTGCCGTATTTTAAACCGTGAAAAGAAAGGATTTTCAGAAGACAGTATCAGCGAAGAATTGCAAAAGCTGGTAACCAAAGACTACTCCAGTAATATTTCAAAGGCTACCTGCAACCGTGCCATTAGCTGGTTATACTTTTCTGGAATCATTGGATTCTGTGCAAAAATAACAGAAATGGACATTCTGGATTTTAAGTCTGCAAGCCGCTGCTACTTCATGGATATGGGGCTGGCAAATTATTATCTGACACGTACCGGTACCGATTCCCGTGTACTTGCAGGCACATTAAATGAAAATTATGTCTATATCAACCTGAAGAAACGCCAGGATTTTCCACCGGAAATTTCCTTTGAAACCCCAGCTTTTGCTACTTACCGAGGCGGAGAAATTGATTTTGTGGCACAAAGCCTATCTTCTTCCACCCGATATTTAATAGAAGTAAAAGCCGGAAAAGGGACTGCTTCCACTGCCCAGAAAGCTCTGGCTCAGGGAAAAGCAGATAAGCTTCTTTATTTAAAAGGGGCAACCAAAGGAGGGATAGACGGAAAAACAGAAACACTGCCTATTTATTTATTGGAACAATACAAGTTTAATTAAATTTATGTTTACGAAGAGACTACTTGCGAGTGGTCTCTTTTTATTTAGAAGGATCACGAAAAACACAGCACTGAATTAGTGAAAATTTATGAATTTATGAGAATTGGCATAGATGTGATGTTACGGACAAGGGGTATGGATTTATTCTATTCCCTCTTTTGTCAATGCCAATTCCCATCAAGAAAGGAAGAATTACATGAACAATACAACAACTGAATTACAATGGGGAGATGTCATCTTCAAACCCGGACAACGTGTGCGGACAACCGATGCCAGCGATTATGCAAGATTGGAAGGTGTTATTTTGGAAATTCATACCGGCGAAGATAAAGAAACCGACAATCTGACTCCTGATATTCACTGTTGCTTTGATTTTCCTGAGTCTGAAGCAGACATTCGGAAACTAGAGGAACGCTTTTCTTCTCTTTACAATATGCCAAAAAAACTGGATGAGCTTGCTTTGGATGAAGTGATTATGTCCCCGGATGAACTGATTTCTATTCCAGAAGAACCCTCTCGTCTTCTTCATTATATTGGTACAGACGAATGGGCTCGCCCGGTATACCAGGATCAATATGGGAAGTTGTGGAAAGATGTAGAACTTGGTGACTTTGAAATTCCTCATCTGCACTCTGCAGTCGGAAATGAATTTGATGGAGAACCGGATATGCCTATCCGGAAACCATTTAGAATTTTAACAGATAAACCGAAAAATCCTTATGAATTTCAGTACATGATGCTTAGTCGTTTACAAAGCGACTGTGAGTATTACTTGAATTACGGAAACCGTTGTACTGGACATCTGTACTATCACAATGAAAGCAAACAAATTGCCGCCATGAAAAAACTCTGGAATGAATTTCCGGATGATGGGAAACCAGAATGGTTGACATGGAAACAAATCCTAGAATACGAAAAAGCAATGTGTTCAGACACAAAATAATAGAACCGCCATAAAAATATTTTTTTTAAGGAGAATGATTATGAATTTAATAAAAGAACTAAAAGAACAATTAGGATATGAAGAAATCGGTCTCGATGATACATTTACATTTCACTGTACCCAATGCGGAAAGTGCTGCATCCACCGGGAGGATATTCTCTTATCCCCGAAAGATCTGTTTAACATAGCAAAAAAATTTCAAATTACACCAGCGGAAGCCTTGGAACAATATTGTGAAACTTATATTGGATGTAACTCCCGTTTCCCGATAGTCCGCCTGAGACCACAAGGAAGTGTCAAACGCTGCCCTTTATTAAAGGATCAGAAATGTTTGGTTCATGATGTAAAACCGACTGTCTGTGCCATGTTTCCGATTGGTCGGTATCTTACCCTTTCTGCGGATGATAGTTTTCCGAAAAATCCAGAAGAACTGTCTGTTGGATATATCTTTAATAATCCTGAGTGCGGAGACGGAATCGAAACACATACCGTCCGAGAATGGTTTCGTAGTTTTAACATTCCACTAAAAGATGACTATTTCTTTACATGGACAAGAACACAGGCAACACTCTGCAAACATCTACAATTTCTGGAAGAACACATATCAGAAAAGACCATGATTTCAATATGGAATGCTACTTTGATAACTCTGTATCTGAACTATGATATTACAGAAGATTTTCAAACGCAATTTCAGCAAAATTCAGATGCAATCCTATCCTTAATTGAAACACTAGGAACTGTTGACATTCCTAAGAAATCATAAACAACTATAAATACTTTGAGCCGACCAGTTTTGGACGGCTCTTTTTCATATCGCTTTACATTCTGGCAGCTCTTTTGTTTCCTGTTCTTATCACACGCAATCCATTCATCCAAAGTAAGCGGCTGATAATTTGAATACATACAAAAACAGTTAATCATATTACATGGAATATGCTGTGTTTCCCCCTGTGTATTCAGAAATGTTGTTTCAGATGTGATTCCTTGAAATCTTTCCAGCAATCTCTGATCCTGCGTATCGTGTACATGTCCATACAACATATAGGTTTTTGGGTTTCCTTCTGCATTCAATTTATACTGTCCGTTATAACACATAATAGGATAATGACAAAGTATCACTTTTCTCTTATTATCGCTAAGTTCCTCATACATTTTAATCCACTCAAAGCGTGAACTGTCGAAGTTTGGATCCTTGACATAGTGGTCATGGTTTCCCTGTATCAGATATAGACGTCCGTTCAATTTCTGAAGCAACTGGTTTGTTTCTTCAGATTTCCCCCATGATAAATCCCCTAAGATAACAACTTCATCCCTATTACGCACTTTACTATTCCACTGTTTCAGCATATAATCATTCATTGCATTTACATTTGCAAATCCACGTTTATCCATTTTTGTATTCAAATTTTCATGAAAGAAATGTAAATCTGCAATATAATATCTCATTTTATATCATTCCCTCAATCTTGTTTAAATTATCAATATTTACAATTGCCCAGAACACTCTTTTTAAATCTTTCCCTTTCAAAGTTGATGCCGGGATTACCGAATCTTTACCAAATTCCTGAATAAACTGATTTCTGAGTTCACGAATTTTTTGTCCTTTTTCTGGTCCCGATAAATGCTCCATACCTAATTTTTTTTCAATCTCTAATGCCTGTTTTACTTTATCCCAACCCATGCCTGAAATCATCAGTTCATACATCAAGCGAACCAGTGATGCTCCGCAGGCAACCGTTTTGGGATCATACTGCACTTTCCTGTTTAAATATAACGAATGAAAATCATTAATAAACTTTTTCAATTCTGCATCTTCACCGCTATCGGCTTGTTGATAACGCAAAAGCTGTTTCTCAACATCTTCTACGATATATTTAGGTTCATAATCTCTTCTCTCCAGCGTGCTCCCCAGTGTAATCTTCCTTGTATTCCATTCTTGTTCTGCCCGTTTTAAATACTTTTCTTTCACAACAGAGCATTGCATCTCGGATATACAGTTTCTGGACAACATCATAATATCATAGAACTGCTTCACCTGTTCATCCAGCCTTTCATTTTGTACGCCAATCGTATTACAACCTAATGTGGTGAGCTTATCCGCAAATAAATAATTCAATGGAAGGATCTGATAGTTCCATGAACTGTTTACTGCAAATATGTTTTCTCCCGTTCTTCTTTCATATTCCCATTTTTCTGGCTGGAGAATAAATTCTATTTTTAATTCCTGATAGGGAATACTCTCTCTATCCATATTACGTTCTGCATTGGATAGTACAGAAGGAACTTTCATGTAATATGTATGTAATGGAAGATTTGTTTTCGGATTCTTAGGGCTATGTTTATGAAAGTAAAACAATTCGTCTTCTGTCCCCAAATATTCTTCGATTTTCCTCAATGTTTCCTTTATTTCCTCTTCTGTTCCAAAAAATAACATATCAATGTCTACACTTGTTCTTTGAGCATCCCTTGGCAGATAAAACTGCGTGGCTGCACCACCTTTCAATATTATTTTATCTCCTAGTATTTTCTGAATATGCAAGAATAATTCAAGATCCCATAAAAACAGTTCCATTCTCGCCATATTTTTAAACCCAAATTCTTCCATTCTCTTCTGAAAGGTTTCTCTCTGAAATGCTTCCTCTTTATGAAATAACTTTTTGTAATCCAAATTTTATTCTTCCCTTCTAAGTATTTTTCCAAACTCTATTGCCGAATCTGTAATAAACCGATTTTCAACGATAAAGCGAATATCATATTGTATATTCCTTCTTGATGCTACTGTTATCAGCTTCTTTTTATCTATATTTCCCAATCTGCTGAGATTCTGATAAATTCTTACCAATTCTTGCAATGATAGTGGATATCCATTTCTCGTTATTGCAAAATAAAGATCTACAAAAGCCTTCTCTATACTTGCCAGACCTTCACTACTGTACTGAAAATCCTCCGTTGTGTATAAAATCACCTGCATATTATGGCTACCTGAAAGCATAGCATCTTCATACATTTTTTTCGTGTATTGTGGTTCTATCACCTCAAATCCTTCTGCTAATAAATTGTTATATATTTCCTCTTTTGCTGCTTTTTCAATAAATGCAATGACAGGATATTGTTCTGGTATGTGTAACATATATTTTGCCAAAATATCCAAACCGGATATATAATAATAAAATCCCAGCTCATCCATGTAATTTTTCAATTTTTGGGCTGTTTCACATAAAATAATTCCCTGTCTGCCTTTCAAATCATTGAAGGAAAATACACCGTTTCGCACTCTCTTAATGTAACCCGCCTCTACTAATTTAGAAAGATTCCAATATAAAGTAGACTTTTTTAACTCCGGGAAAAGGGGAATTACTTCATCTGTATAAAAGGTAGTTTGATTCCCAAGATTTTGTTTGATTATCTCGTATTTTTTTTCTAATGCTGTTTTGCTATTCATACTACACCTACTTTCTTTTCGTAGTATATCACATAGCACCTATAAATTCAATAAAACAAACGCAAAGTTTATATTTGCGTTTGTTTTATTGTTTTTATTCATAATTCAATCTATTTGCAAATATATTTGTAATTTCAATAAAAAATACGCAAATACTATATTTGCGTATTTTTATTGAAACTCACTAGAACTGCAACAGCAGCTCATATAGCATCCTATAACGTTTTCCAATCTATCCTATTCTTTATAATGGAATGATCCTTGGAACTTGTACACCTACTGTAATTCCCATTTCTATCTTTCTCCTATAATCCTGAAAACTATGGATACGAAACCCAGGCATTCCCCAAGCACAAGAAATTTTGCGAACATAGTACTCGTTTGATTTTGTAAATATTTTCCCTTGCTTCCTGTGCAATAACTTTATAATCCGTAACGACTGAGTTGAAATCTTAGGAAACGTTCCATTAACTCTTTTATACAAATCTCCGCCTTTACTTTCTTCTAAATAAATAGCCTTTCCATATATGCAGGACCATTCTATATACGGAATGTCTATACTTCTTATCCCTGTTTCCATTGCAATTCGCAAAAATAAGGCAGTTTCAAAATCCTTTTTATATAGAAATTCGTCTGCTATCATTTTATAATGATCAACAAAATAAATTGCTCCTATCTTTCTTTCCAGTTCCAACAGCGAAACATCATCCAACCATTCCAATTTTTCTCTGTATTTTTCAATAAATATCATTCCATGTTCAGTTTCTAAAGATTGCCTCAAATCACGGATAGCCTCTGTCCAATATTTTCTTTGTTCAGGTAACAAGAAGCATACCATTTTCTGTAAAAACTTTCCTTCGCTATCTGGATGCCACTGTATTAAACGCTTTAGTTCTTCATAGGCTTGATTTACTTTATATTCCATTGTACTATTTCTCATCTTCAGATTCTCCTTCGTATTGCTCTAAAATCTTTGAAGCCCTCTCCACAAACATCCTGTCTGCCCCTGAAATCTCATATTCTTTCCAAAGTGTCTTATGTATCTGTTCCTCTGTTAAATCCCTACACTTTTCCTGCAGCATACGGACAAATGGATATATCATAGTCGCATGAATATTTTTCCCGGACCGTACCATATCTCCTTCCATTTGATATGCTTCCTGTAAGCATTCCAGTATAATGCGAACATCCGTAACACTTTCTCTCATTGTGCTTCCCCTCATCAGGCTTATCCTCCTATTTACATACGTACTCTCAGTCCATCTAATCTCGACACGTTCAGTCCAACCAGATACCAGTCATCTCCCATTTCAATTCGGACCGGAATCCAAATATCTTTCACCTTTACATCGAAACATTCCCCGCAATGTAGTCCTCCATAAAAAGATTCCAAATCAAAACGTATATCATACCTCCCTGTTTCAGTATCATAAAACAATGTTCCTTCTCTGTGTTCACTCATAACATCTGCCTCCTTAAATTTTTCTTTTACTTAGTAATTACCTCATCCCTATACAGATTGAAGAAATTCCGGAAAAATTTCATAAAAGTTTTTCCGATACCGATAATAGGTAGAAGAAGTTAACCCCAACTCCCGCTGCAGTTGTGTCGGTGTTACCTTCTTTTGTACCACCCTCATAAATTCCTGGTTAAACTTTTCCTGTTCTATAGCCCGTGGTCTTCCTACTTCATCCCATTCACCCCGAAGCCTTTTTGCCTCCATACCTTCCTTTTGTCGCTTCTCCTTTTTCTCCATCTCTGCCTGTGCCATGGATGCATAGAGTTCAATCATCATATTATTGATTGTTTCTATCATCATCTTTGCCAGATTATTTTCCATCTGAGACAGGTCAAACAACGTGGTAGGAAGTTCCAATACCATTACCCGAACCCCTTTTTCTTCTAAAAAACGTAGCTGCTTTAAAATCTCCTGCTTGTTCCTGCCAAGTCTGTCCAGCTCTGTAATAATCAGGGTATCCCCTACCCGTAAAACATCTTCCACAAGAACGGTATAACGTGGTCTGTCAAAATTTTTACCGGTTATCTTATCTGTAAAAATACTTTCCAGTTTAATTTTCTGATTTTCACAGAACCTCTTTATTTCTATAATACCTCGGTCCAAGTGTTGTTCCTTAGTACTGATTCTGTGATACCCATAATATGCCATACGTATCCCCCTTTATACATTCCCAAAAAGTCTTAAAATATTTTGGCATATCTCAAAACCTTCTTATATACTTTTTGGAAATAAAAAAATAGCCTATTACATCTCCCATCAAAAAGCATACTTTTTGGGAGGTGACTTTCACTACTTCTGTACGCAAGATGGCATAAAAAAGCAACAAAAAAAGACAGAGGTTTTAAAAAATTTCCTCTGTCTTCAGATCAACTATTCTGGAAAGATGTCCATCTTTTTTCCTTCAAACTTATATCCTACACCTCTCACTGTTTTAATATAGCGGCACTGCTTTAGCTCCGGTTCAATTTTCTTTCTCATACTGGATACCAGACAGTACACAATATTATCAATGCTTTCCGGCAATTCCTCGTTATAAAGAATCTCAAAAATTTTTTCTTTAGTAAATATCACACCTGGTCTCCCTGACAAAAGCATAAACAATTCATACTCTGCTTTCGTTAAGACGATCTCCGTCTGTCCTCTATAAATCTTATGATAATCCGGATAAATCCTAAAATCGGAATTTTCTTCATCCTCTCCCAGAATGCTTTTTATATTTTCCGCCACATATTCTTTGTATCCCAATACAGTTGAAATAGTTACTTTCCCCAAGCTACACTTCCCTTCTGTTTTTTCTTATTTGGAAATCTCATCACACAAATTCCTTTTAAAAATGATTCTCCATTCTCCATTCATTAATAAGCTGCACAACCTGGGTCAAATTGGTATACCAGATATAATGTCCTCCATTTACAATATATAACTGGTGATTACCAGATTCTAAATCCAATTGATTTCTATGAGCAGTCTCCCATGCCGGAACATTTTGTACATTCTCTGAAGAAATCATAGTTAATACAGGAAGTGCCGATGGGAATTTTTTATTTTTTATAGAGAGTAATGACTGATCCATCCCGTTCACTTCATTTCTAATCGTATCGTTGCTGCTTAAAGAATATGCCTGAATGTATTCCTCCCCATCACTCTCCGTATAAGTGTACCCGGAAACCTGTGGTAATGCTGCCCCATATTTATCTGGATCTGTTTTCAGTGCCGTCTGGAATTCTTCCAAAGAAGAAAAGGAATTCTTGATTTTCTGAAATTCATCAATTCCCTGCAGCATATATTTCTTTTCCATTTCCATAGCCTCTGCCAGTTCTTCATCATATACCGTATTATCAACAGCAATGAAACCTTTTACTTTTTCCGGATAATTCTGTACAAAGTTGAGTCCATATACTCCAGAAATCGAATGTACCAGCAATACACACTGCTTAATTCCCATAGTGTCCAGTGCAGCATTCAATTCACTATTGATATTATCTACAGTTCGGTTAGTCGATGCACCATCACTAAGTCCATATCCAAACGGCTCTACAATCACTATATTAAAACTCTCATCTAAAGATTGTGCCAGAGGTTTGAAGTAGATATGCGGTGATGGAACTCCCAGTGCCGGCATCATCACCAATGTGGTTTTTCCTTCATCTGCAAATGTTTCTCCACTTGCATCCAATTTTCCATACAAAGCAAGATGCATATTATTCCCTTTCACTGTGATATATTTACTCGCATATCCAACTTGTGTTGCTCCCATAGCATATACCATATTAGAATTTCCTACCAGAAATGCAAACAGCATCGCAATCGTCGCAATTCTTGAGATTCGCTTTTTGTATCTTCCCATACATTTCCTCCTAATAAATTATTTCAAATATTTTTTCAGTTCTTCTACCTTATCTAATCTTTCCCATGGAAGGTTGAGATCGTTTCTTCCAAAATGTCCATAGGCTGCCGTCTGTTTATAGATCGGACGGCGGAGATCCAACATCTGAATGATTCCTGCTGGTCGCAGATCGAATTCTCTTCTTATCATCTCTACCAGACTCTCATCTGAAATTTTCCCAGTTCCAAAGGTGTCTACCATAATAGAGGTCGGATGAGCCACCCCAATTGCGTAAGACAACTGAATTTCACATTTTTTTGCCAGACCTGCAGCCACAATATTCTTCGCAACATAACGAGCAGCATAAGATGCAGAACGATCTACTTTCGTGCAGTCTTTTCCAGAAAAAGCTCCGCCGCCATGCCGTGCCATACCACCATAGGTATCTACAATAATCTTGCGTCCTGTTACACCACTATCGCCGTGAGGACCGCCTATGACAAAACGCCCTGTTGGATTGATGAAAAATTTTGTGTTCTCATCTACCAGTTCTGTTGGAATAATCGGTTCCAATACATATTTTTTTATATCTTCGTGGATCTGCTCCTGTGTCACATCTGGATCATGCTGTGTTGACAGAACCACTGCATCCAGCCGGTGCGGAATACCTGCTTCATCATATTCTACGGTAACCTGACTCTTACCGTCCGGTCTTAAATAATTCAACAAACCATCTTTACGGACCTGAGTAAGCTGACGAGTCAATTTGTGTGCCAGGGAAATTGGATATGGCATAAATTCATTCGTTTCGTCACATGCATAACCAAACATCATACCCTGATCCCCAGCACCAATTGCATCAAGCTCTTCTTCCGACATTTTGTGTTCTTTTGCTTCCAATGCCTTATTCACGCCCAAAGCAATATCTGCTGACTGCTCATCAATTGCCGTTAAGACGGCACAGGTATGTGCATCAAATCCATAGTCACCATTATTATAACCAATTTCTTTGATCGTTTCTCTGACCACCTGCTGCATATCTATATACGCATTGGTCGTGATTTCTCCCATCACTAATACCATACCCGTTGTAATTGCAGTCTCACAGGCCACTCTGCTCATCGGATCCTTCTCCATAAGAGCATCCAATATGGCGTCTGATATGGCATCACAAATTTTGTCCGGATGCCCTTCTGTTACTGATTCTGAGGTAAATAATCTTTTCTCCATAGTAAATTCTCCTAGTATCAATATTTCATATTTGTCAATAACATAAAATATCTTTACTATGATTACTATATTTTTTGTCTACATTGTACTTTTTTCTGTCCGGTTGGTTTTATCTTTAAACCAAATAACTTTTCTATTCTTCTACGAAATAACATATCCGTCTGATTAATTCTGGAATATTAACAGGACTGGTTATATAATCGCTTACACCTTCATGGCGATATTGATATTCTAAAGATAAATCTTTATTATCAGTGAATATAAAAAACGGCAACTCTCTGAATCTTGGATTCTTCATGTCCTTAAAAATCCCTGCTACTTTTCGCATAGAATGAAGAAAATCCATAGCAATTCCATCCTCCATAAACAAATCACACAGAATCAATTCAATATCCCGATGTTCTAATAATTTATTTTTTGCCTCTCCTATGCTTTCCGCTGTAATAGTATATACACCTTTTTTTAGTAGCTCTGTCTGCATCACGCTAGATGTTTCTGAATTTTTCTTTACAAGAAGTATTTTATGAAAGGCTGCACCTTCCCCACATGATTCCTTATATGCATACTCTAAAAGAGTTTCCTTAACTAACTCTGAGCTAAGCTTATTCATGCACAAATTTGCACCTTTCTCTAATGCCCTTGTTTCATATTCTTCCTTTTCATGACATGACAAAAAAAGAAATGGTACTTGAATTTTTTTTAAACGCATTATCTCCAATAATTTAAAACCATCCCCATCCGGCAAATCTAAGTCAGAGGTTATATATAATAGTTCCTTTTCTTCTATAATATGTGAGGCATCTTCTACAGAACACGCTGTTATTACTTCATAGCCTTTTCGCTGCAAAAAATTTTTTAATAACCATATATAGTTACTATCATCATCAACTAATAATATTTTTTTCATATTGAATCTCCTGCTTCATTTTTATTATTCCAAAATATCCCAATATTTGCGTTTCATTATTATAGCTCTCTGTATTTATATTTTCTCATGCAATTATTGCTAAAATATAACCAATAAAGCAAAAAAGAAGCATAACACAATGCTTCTTTTTCTACATCTATTAACTCTTTTCTATAATTTCCGTGTAATCCTGTATTTGTCCGCCCAAAAGCCTCTTACCTAGAATCACCCAGGTCTCCCTATTATACCGATCCAAGCTTCTATAAAGCCTCATAATCTCAGATTTTACATCTTCTTCCTTTTCATTTAATTCATTTCTTAAAATATACTCAATAGATACTTTAAACACCCTAGACATTTTTGCCAATATATCGGCAGGTACATTCAAATCCGATTTTTCATATTTACTAATTGTTTGTTGACTTACTCCAAGTATCTCACCAAGCGCACTTTGGCTAAGTCCTATCTTTTTTCTGAGTTCCGCAATTCGATTCACCTGTCTCACCTCCAATACATCAATATTACACTCTTTCACGCCTTGTATTCACTTTTATTAGTGGTATATTTACTACTATTCGTTGTATTTTAGTTGTAACCACTAACTCCCATTTAAGCAAGATTTATGGCGTTCTAAGCAAAAAATCTATATTTTCTAGTATATTTACTTAAAATAAAGGTAACGTCAAGTAAGCAATCAAAACCGAGTCAAAAGAAAATTTCAATCGAACCTTAAAAATTGCAGTTATGGATAAACCAATACCGGAGACGCCGCCCAAACCTATCCCCGCCAAAAGGCAAAAATGCCATCACCATTTCTGCTAGAAATAGCATTTGACACTACAAAATAAATTAGGGAGGTATTCACATGAAACATATTTTAATTGTAGAAGATGATACTATACTGAACGAAACACTGTCCTTCAATCTACAACAAAAAGGATATATTACTCAATCTGCCCAAAACCAAAAAGAAGCTTTAATAAAATTAAAAAGTGTACTCTTTGACGCGGTTCTTCTTGATGTTTCTTTGCCGGATGGTAATGGTTTCTCTATATGCCGTAACATACGTCAAACTATCAATTTAAACACAGCGATTATCTTTTTAACTGCAGATGATATCGAACAAGATATCCTTAAAGGATACAATTTAGGTGCTGATGACTATATAACAAAACCCTTTTCTATTCTTATATTAGAAAAAAAATTGAACGCTATCCTTAATCGAATTGAGTTACATGAACCTTCCAAAACATATTCAGACCATCGGCTCCAGTTAAATTTCTCTTCATATACTGCATACGTTGAGAATAAACTTGTCGAATTCACACCGCTTGAATTTCAACTTTTGGAACTATTGATTCAAAACAAAGGTCACATTGTTACCCGCCAACGTATTCTGGATGTTATTTGGGATAAGAGAGGAAATTATGTAGATGAATCATCACTAAATAGCATGATCTGTAGAATTAGAAATCGAATTGATACTAAAGAATTTCATTATATAAAAACCATTTACGGAACTGGATATATGTGGATGAATCAATGATAGGGAGGAAATTTCGAGAGACTATGAATAAATTAAACATCTTGTTACCTTTAGTACTTTGCTTAATCAATTTTATATGTATTTGTTTCACATATAGGATTTCACCAATATGTACATTAATGTTACTACTTTGCCAAATAAGTTTTTTTTTCAGCGGAACTTTATACTACTTTACACACAAAAAAGCCATGCAAAAAATATTCAAAGATCTTCTTATATACATGGATCAGATGATAGATGGTTATACTATTGATGAGCAGGAAACCTTGGAAGATACTTTCATCTCCCAGGTGTACCACAAACTATACAAACTGTATAACATATTGCAGTCAAAACAACAGAGGATAGAAGATGAAAGAGATAAACTACAATCCTTTATATCTGATATCTCTCACCAAATTAAAACTCCTTTAACTAATCTAAATCTGATACAAGAAACCCTTATGCAAGATGTACTGTCTCCTAATAAGAGAATTGAATATTTAAACCTCCAATTAAGTCAAATTGAAAAATTAAATTTTTTAATCCAAGCTCTATTAAAATCGTCAAAATTAGAAAATGGTATCATAAATTTGAGTCCAAAATACCAATCAATTAATGACACTATTTTCTCTTCTATAGAAGCAATCATCGGAGCTGCAGAATCCAAAAATATTTCTATAGTCTATAATACAACAAATGATTATATAGTAGCACATGACAAAAAATGGCTCGGAGAAGCTTTAATAAACCTCTTAGACAATGCCATCAAGTATACTCTACCAAATGGTAAAGTATCTATTCTTGTAACCACAACAAAAGATTATATAATCCTATCAATACAAGATACCGGAATCGGCATAACTGAGGAAGAACTTCCATATATATTTAAAAGATTTTGGAGAGGATCTGAAACTAAAACAGATGGCAATGGCATAGGACTATACCTCTGTCAAAAAATTGTGGCATTACATAATGGATTTATTTTGGTAGACTCTGCTATTTATAAAGGTTCTTGCTTTTCTATATACTTACCCAAATATCGTACTCATGAAAATAGGATTGTGTAATAAATCTACATTTATTGCACAATCCCATTTTTCTTAGTTTTTGCTACGTACCTATTCTGCTGTTGTAAGCCACGCACTTCCATCAAGACAATCTACAAAGCAATCGAAACGAGGCTCTCCACATCCAGAATAAACATTAACTTCTTCTTTCTGTAATTCGTACTGATCCATCTTTGCTTACCTCCTTATCTATTTATAATTTAATTATATCTCATTACACCTATTATCACATATTTTTGGTATAAAACGTCATTTTTCCTTTCTATTCAGATATAATTAATTATTTTGATTGTTTTCTATCACCAGACCTTTATTAAAAAATCAGCGAATAATATGCTATGAGGAATCAAGTTATCTCAAACCAAATTCCGATAATCGGATTTACTCTGTTTTAAAACAGAAGATTTTCATTAATCGTTTTTTTAATTTGCTACAATAGACTGTCGGTTGCAATAAAAAGTCGCTACATAGGAATATATTATTAATATAAAAAACAAAGCAATACAAAAAATACTTGTTTCTAAAAATGGATAGTGATAACTTGATTTACCAAATATTCCGATTTGATCAAAAATCAAACAAATTGCATAACCACTTAATGATCCTATGGTCAAAGTAATTACTATCGTTCCCATAACATAATAGAAACATTCTATCCATAGTGTCCTAAACAATTGTTCCTTCGCTAAACCTACAGATCGCAAAATAACAAGTTCTCGTCGTCTCGAAACTAAATTTGTCATAAGGGTATTAACTAAGTTTATAATCGCAAAAATACCTACAAATAAAACTAATATATATATAGGACCTTTATATCTGTCAATATTTAATTGCATATACTCTACACTGGTTGAAAAACTTTCAATAACCAAATTATTTAACGATGAGCATTCTTCCTTAATATATTTTTCTGCTGATTTTACATCCTCACTATCAATCAATAATCTGGAATTAAAATTACTTACATTAGTTTTTAACTCCTTTAAATAATCCTGTGGAATGACAAAATAAAATCCAGAATAATCGCTATTCTTCCAATCAACAATTCCCATAACCGTAAAGGTAAGCATTTGTCCAGTGTTTGTTTCCAGCTGTATTTTATCATTTAGTTTAACATCATAATTGCAAAATTGTTTTAATATACCTGCACTATCATCAACAAGTATACCGTGATTATTAAGAAGTTGTTCGTAATCTATGGTTCCTTCTTCTAAATATTCATGATATTTACTAATATCTTCTTCCTTTATTCCACCAATATGAGACTGAGGCATACGTTCCACATTTAAATTATTTGGCAAATAAAAAAAGGATTGACAACTTTCAACTGATGTTATACCAGTGATTGCTGGATTCTCGGACAACTTATTTACAAGATCCTCATTTAAAGGATTACTTTCTTGCAAATCAGTATACTTTTCAACATACTGTTTTTCGTCGTCCGTTGCTCCATCATACTCAAGAGAGATTTTTATTTCTCTATCTCCAAAAGTCTGACGTGCCATATTCTCAGCATCTAAAGAATTCAAATATGTTGCTGCTGTTATCAAAAACACTCCTGTGAATCCTAAAGAAAACATAGTTAGTATAATCTTTTTTCTGTTTTGTGTGAAATTTTTCTTTGCTAAAATTTTAGGTGTTATAAAGGTGCATTTCTTTCTCGCTTTAACAGCAATAGTCCTATTGTTTGTCGTAACTATACGGACAGCTTCAATTGGAGAAATAGACGATGCTATTTTTATAGGTTTTCTTATAGAGAGCAGTATTGTAAATAGGGTTAAAACTGTCACTACAAAAATACACTTTATTACATTAGACCAATTCCACCCATTTGGAATAAGTATATAAACTAATACACAACTAACTAATATTCCTATTGGAATAGAACGTAGTGCTAAATAGATACCTTCATTTTTTACCATTTTCTTTATTTGCTTTGATGTCATGCCAATCAGCCTTAGTCTCCCATATTCTTGTACCTTCCCAATTACAGAAATATAAAATATACTATATATTACTAATGAACACGAAAAGGCAATTAATAAACATAAAACAATGACTGATATTGTATCCCGAGTAGAATTATCGACGCTGTTAAAATACGAAGAACTAAATGCAATGTCCTGTTCACTTATGCCATATTTCGATAAACATGATATTATTGCCGCTTTCAATTCTTCTGCTTTCAAATCACTACTATCCCTTAGTCTAATAAGACCGTTGTACACGAATTCTTTGGTATAATTCTTATATAAATACTCAGATGAAATTAGCAATTGATAATTTTGATTAATTTCATCATCTTCTATTATTCCACTTATTTTATACTCATCTTCCACAGAATTTGGTAATGATAGTTTTATTAAATCATTTAAACCCTTTTGAATATTAATCTTTTTTAATAATGATTCAGAAATAACTATTTCATTATATTTCTTTGGGAGAGAACCTGATATTTTAGTTGAGGTTAATTCAATATTCTTTTGATCACGATAATAAATACTAGTATCAAAATTCTTTACTCGTATTTTTCCAATAAACATTTCCTTGCCAATTGCTTCAATGTCTTCATCTTTTGAAATATTTTTTACTTTATCGTCATCAATACTAATTATTGCTGCCTGATACCTCCCTCTCAAAAAGTTATTAAGCTCATATGATTTTGCAAAAACATATAATGCTAACGAAGACATAAGGCATACTGCAAAAAAAATTGTACTTACCAGAAAAAGATTCCTAATTCTATCAGATTTCAGATTTTTTTTTGCTAGATTCTTGATAAATTTGCCATTTACATTTTGTAACATTGTCTCACCTCCCTTTTAGTCAGTTATTTTCCCATCCTCAATGCGTATTATCCTATCGGCTAATTGAGCAATTTTATTATTATGTGTAATCATTACCATTGTCTGATTATATGCTCGACTTGTTTGCTGTAATAATCCCAAAACATCAGAACTAGTTTTACTATCAAGATTCCCTGTTGGTTCATCCGCTAGAACTATAGCTGGTTTCGTGACTAATGCTCTTGCAATAGCTACTCTTTGTTGTTGACCTCCTGACAAATTACTAGGCATAGATAATAACTTATCTCTTAAACCAAGCATTGAAACAATGCCTTGCATGAAATTTTCATCTACTGTATTACCATCTAAATTCACCGGCAATACAATATTTTCATACACATTAAGTGTTGGAATAAGATTATAATTTTGAAAAATAAAACCTATATTTCTTCTTCTAAAAATTGTCAGTTCATTATCATTCAATTCAGAAAGATTTCTATTCCTTACAAATACTGTTCCTGAAGTTGGTATATCTAATCCACCAACCATATGCAACAGTGTGGACTTTCCTGAACCTGATGTGCCAACTACAGCGACAAACTCTCCTTCCTCAACGCTAAAATTAATGCCATCAATTGCACGTACTATATTTGGCTCTGTTCCATAATACTTTTTTAAATCCTGGGTTTTTAAAATTTCCATCCTTTTTACTCCTTTTTCTTTTATAATATCAGTATAATATTGCAGAAAAATAAATAACCTACTTAAAGTAATTATTCTTATCTTTTAATATTTTTACTTATTCTATTAAACTCTAGAACCATAGGTTCAGATTTTATCAACTAATATTTCAAAATGAAACAAGCAGTCAAAAACATACTTTTTGACATGACATAATACTAATGGGAATGATACTTAAAAAGGCATCTACACCTCAATCTTGTTTCCCTGGTTATGGTAAGGACATCTCAGCTCAATCAAATTTCTTTTCTAGTGTAAATTCTTCCCCACATATTTTCATATTTATTACTCTATTTTTCCTAAAAACAGTATATGTCTATAATCTTGAACTCAGGATTTGATTCAAATTTTAAGAAAATCTTGAATAATTATAAAACCTCCAAGTTGTCAATATGCAAGACAACTTGAAGGTTTTATATTTTCAATTCTAGTTATTACAGGTTATAAAACAGTCATTCCAGAAGAAGCAATCATATAAACAATGAATTTTGGGATCTCCACAACTACCATAGACATTAACTTCTTCGATTGACAAATTCTGCAACTCGTCCTTTTCCTTCTGCTGTGTATTCATAACAATTCCTCCTAATTTGTTGCTGTAAGCCACGGTGACATATCTAAACAATCTACTAGACATCCATATCTAGGATCACCACATTCACCATATGTATTTACTTCCTGTTCCTCTAATTCAATATTATTTTTTTCAGACATCATACAGTAACCTCCTCAACATTACGGATATTAATTTTCTACACTAACTATCTACAAAATAGCTTGTTTTTAATTTTATGTGCTCATCTTAATCACCTCCTGCTTTTTTTGTTGTTGTTACTATTTTAAACCTATAATATTAAAAAATAATAGTTATTGTCTAAAATGACCTTTTTATTTTCTATTAGTATATTCTAAAAGACACTGATTCATATAAGTAATATACTCTTCTAAAACTTTCTTTGGCGTTCCCATTTTTTTATAAAAAAGCTGATAATCTATCATTTTTTTTACAAAGTAACATGTATAATCATCCTTATCTACCGATGTCGGACACTTTCCAGTACAAAAATATCTATATTCACATTTATTGCATATATCTTTATCGTCTACACAAAAGGTCTTCTGAATTACTCTCTCTCCCATTTTATCGCACAGATTATTTTCTATAGTTTCTACCTCATCATATAAAACATTACCTAATCTATACGTATCATCTTCTAGGCACTGGCACATATATATATTACCCTCCGGAAAAATTGCTAACACTTTTCCATACCCTCCGCAAGCATTTCGAACTTGCAAGTGTGAATCAATAACACCACATAGTGCCTTTTCTTCATAACCATGGTCATAAATATATTTTGCAATATCTAAATTCATTTGAATCTTATCTAAATCTGTCAAAAACTCTACTTTCTCCCTGGCTCTCCCTACTGGTGCCACAATATTAACTAACAACCCCGTATTATATTTTGCTGCGATATCTATTACTTCATATAATTCCTTTTTATTGCTCTTTTCATAGATAAAACTTAAAACAACATCAATTCCAGATTGTTGACATATTTCAATATTGCTAATTAACTCATCTGCCTTTCCCATTTCTCCAAACATATGTTTTGTACTGAAATCAATTTCTTTTACCTTGCCTTTTAATTTCTCTATTACACTTGTATTAACCGCAATTCCATTACTTTGTACTATAATAGGAATAGATGTTCCTTTATGTATTTCTTCTATAATTTGTAATATGTTATCTTTAACAAACGGTTCTCCCCCTGTCATTATAAATTTATGAGGACTACATTCGTTTAAAAACGGAATTATTTTTTTCTTAATATCATCTATATTTATTTCTGCATCTAAGTTCATTCCATGATTAGCATTAATTGCACAAAAATCACAATTCATATTACACTTACGGGTTATCATCAAATATACCGTATTAAATTTTTCATGTCGCTGAATAATTTTCTGTTGAATAGAAGCTTGCTTTTTCCATATAGGATAAAGAAATTCTTTAACTTCTTGTTTATCAAGGTTGTTTGCAATTTTATTACTTACACCCAAATAAACTTTAGATACAGGATCAACTAATACAACTTTTTCATTCCGTATTATCTTTTCAAATTCGGGTATATTATTTTTTTCCATAATCTCTTCTCCTTTTTAAAATATCTCTCATCGCTTCTTTTTGCTGTTCTGTAAAATTTTCGTTGAATAAATCAAACATTGTTTTATTCACATGACAACTCACCTCAACTGGATGGTAAATATCTCTATGTATTTCATAATTAGATGCTTGACATCCTCGTGTCTTGCAATGCTTAATATATTTACAATTCTTACATGTTTCATATTTAACATCTTCTCTATATGCAATTTTTCTAATCTGCATAACATCTAATCCTTCATTTACATTCCCTATCTTAAATTCTGGTAACTCTATACATGTGTAGATATTACCATCCGTTGCTACATAAACATTATTTAAACCAGCTTTACAGGCATAAAAGTCACAAGGCACTAAAAATGCTTGTAGGTGTTGCTCAAATAAATTCCAATAGAAGCTTTTTCCCCTCTTTTTAACTTCTTCCTTAAACAAATTGAAAGTGCGTCTTATTTGTTCCTTCAATTCTAATATTTCTGATGGCTCCCACTGACAATAATGATCTATACCTGATTCAATCTTATCAGCCTTCAAATCTAGTAAAAACCGAAAACTCTGTTCAAAAAACTGATAATTATTCTTTGTTACTACATGGGCATACGCAACTGTCTTTCCTGTTTTTTCCTCATACTCTCTTAAATAAGGTAGTCTTTCCATAATTCTGTTATAACTTCCATTCCCTACGTAATCATGCCTATTTAAGTCGTGTACAAATTGGGGACCATCTATACTTACCTTTATTTCAAAATCATTTTTAATAAAAAATTCTACATTTTCTCTTGTTATCAACGTTCCATTTATCGTTGTACTAAATTTTACTTTTAGACCATTCTTTTCACCAATTCCATTTGCATAATCAACTATACTTTTCATTGTTTCAAAAGCCATCAAAGGCTCTCCCCCAATAAAATAAACTATCAGCGTTTTATCATATTGCTTTTGTGCCTCATGAACTGCTATATCAACTGCCTTCTTAGCACTTTCTACACTCATATAGGTATTTTTCTTTTCGCCAAGATAGCAATATGTGCAATTCAAATTACATTTATTTATTATCTCCAATGATAGTGTGTACATTTTATTCCTCCTCATATAAAAAATTGATGAATCAAAACTCTGTATTGTAAATCTAAATTCATACGTTCTTCCAAACTAAATAATGGATACCGTAAAACAATTTCTTTTTCTTGGTGCAAAATTTTAAAATCTCGTATTTTATCTTTATATGGTAAAACAGCCTGATAACTATCGCAATCTATAAAAAGTATTTCCCAGTCGTGCAATTGTCTAACCATTTCTGAATCCATATCCTCAATTGTAAAATTTGCAATCGTATTTGTTACTTCATTTATAAATCTCTGCTCCATCTGATCATTCGGGCGATTGGTACAAAATAAGCATTGTTTTTGTTTTAAAGTTTCACATGGATAATAATGATTCAAAAAACTATGTTCTAAATTCTTTAACGCTTCTCTAAAACTATCCTTATGCCAACTCAATAATCCTGAAATTTTGGCACATGCAAAACTATTTCCCTGTATCAATCTGGGAATTTCCAAATGATACAAAGAAAAATAGCTTGAAGAGAAGATAACTTCATTGCGACTTTCATCGAACAACATAATTTTTTCAGGTGAGTTTTTGTCAGTGCATTTTACACCTACTACAAATGATAAATCAGCCGGATATGTTGCATATACGTTCCTGTTTGAATGTGCTGCTACTATTAGTATCCCTTGTCTTTGAGCGTCTTTGCAGATACTTTCTAGTTCTGGGTGGTAATTATATTCATCTCCTACACTTAAATTAATGATATCAACACCGGATTCAATTAGTGATTCGATTCCCCTAATCAATTCCAAGACAGAACATTTCATATTCTCCGAAATAATAGGATATAATATAATTTCCGCTTGTGGATTTTCTTTTAAAATCATTGAACAAACAATTTCTCCATGAGTAAATCCAATACCATATTTTCTATATTCTCCATTGGTACTTTTTCTTCTTATATCTAGTTTCTTATCTCTAAAAAATCTATGTTTAAAATCCCCATCTGTATCTAAGACACCAATTTTCATTAGCTTCCCTCCCTTCTACTTATGAAAACTTATTTAAATCAATTATCACATCTGCTTCTTCTAGCTCCTCTAAATTGTGAGTTGCAAAAATAACTATTTTATCTACAGATAATTCATGTAACAACTGATAAAAACTTTTCCTACGTTTTCCGTCAATGTTAGCTGTTGCTTCATCAAAGACTAAAATTTGTGAATTTTTCAAAATATTTCTCATAATATCCAAACGCCGCATCTGTCCTTCAGAAAAATTACATGGGTTTACTTGTATTTCTGTATCCCATCCAGCTTTTAATGAATGTATTTCATCCTGCAAATCCAAGCACTTCGCCACCGTATCCATTTCTTCCTCTGAAGCAATATGTAGTAATTCCATGTTCCGTCTTACTGTATCATTGAAGAACTGTGTACGCTGCATAACATATCCTGTATTTTTCCAATAACTGTTAATATCTAATTCCTGCAAATCAGTGTCGTTCACAACCACTTTTCCTTCTGTCGGTTGATACACACCTGTTATAATTTTGAACAGAGTGCTTTTACCTTGTCCACTTTTTCCATGAACTCCGTAAAGAGTGCCTTTTTCGAACTTCAAATTGAGCCGGTCAAATACCTTCTTATTTGACTCTGGATAAGAAAAGCTCATCTCTTCTAAGGAAATGTTATTAACTGTTGTTACTTTCTTTCCGTCTCCTTGTTTCTGATCCGGATACTGAAGCAGACCATTAATATCCTTTAAGGAAACTACAGCTGTATGATACTCGTTAGCAAACTGTGCAATTCCAATAATAGGATTCATAATAATTGTCTGGTAATTCATCAAGGCCATAATGGTACCTATGGTCATATTCCCTTTAAATACTTCTTGTGCACCGACTACCCAAATTATGACTGTTCCTATAAACTGGATCACGAGTATCGTAGATGTATTCAATATGTACAACAAATTCTGGCGATTCGTCTCTTTTTTGTATTTCTGATTTTTCTCAAAGTACATATCATGCACATATTGCCCACATTGAAAGAGTCTTGTAATAAACCAATTATCATAAGTGTTTGTCAGAACATTGGTGATACTGTTATATCCTTCCAGAACTTGACCACTGGTTTCTTGTATCAATTCCCCTAGAATTCTACTAATAAAAGGGACGCTAACAAGTAAAATAATATTGGATGCGGCAATTCCCTTATGGATAGAAAACATATATGGAGGCACAACCACCAGAATAACAATATTGGAAACCAATGTGATAATACTTGTGATTCCACATTGTTTCACTGCTGATACATCTTTATCTACTTTCAGCAAAATGTCACTTAGCTTTACTTTCTCAAAAAAATTCACACTAACCGTTGACAATTTATCTTCTATCTTTTGTCGCATATCTGCTGCTATTTCTTCCGATATAACAGCCACAATATAACGCTGTATATAATTCATAAGATAATTCAGCAACAATATTCCTAGGAACACTGCCAAAAGGATCATAAATGCAGATAAACTGGTACTATGCGGATTTCCCAGATCATCTATCACTTTTCCCTGCAGTTCTGGACGTACCAACGAAACCCCAGCCGTTAACACAATCATTGTTATTGTTAACATGTAGGAAGGAAGTAACTTTTTCTTAAAAGCATACTCTTGTAAAAATCCAAGATACGGACGACTTTCTTTACATTTCATCTCTTAACCTCTTGGCAATCTTCTCTCCGAACTCACTTAATTTTAAATATTTCTCCTGGATATAGCCCACATACATTCCTAATTTATCTCTAACTATTTCAATCGGCTGCTGCAAATAATATTCAAGGATCTGCACCATTGCCTTATAAAAGATGTGTTCAAAAATACACTCTGCATCCGATGGTACATTAATTTTCCCTGTATTGATAAAATTCATATATCCGCATTTCATACCATGACAAAAATCTCGAATTGTGCATCCCTTACACTTCGGATCGGTTTTATCAAAGTTAGACATTGCTATTGATTTTGACTTTCTTATATCAACGCCTTCCTTAATATTTCCTATACAATATTTTTCATTACTTGTAAGAAAACCGCATGGGTATATCTGACCATTCGGAAATATCTTGAAATTTCCAATTCCGGCATCGCACATGCTAAAACAATTTCCAAAATCACACAGCATATTAAACATTTTTCCATCAAATTGATCTATGGTAAAAGCTCTGCCTGCTGCTGCCTCATCCAAATAGTACTGTAAAATTTGTTCTACCTGGTTTTCAAAGTCTACCTTCAGTTCATCAGATATTTTTAAATATACATCCATAATCATACAGATGTTATCCAGACCATGCTCATGCAGGTAACAGATGTTTTCGAACATATGCGGAATGGTATTTTCTGTGACCGTCATTCTTACAGAAAAATTCAATCCACTATCCTTTACCTTCATGATATTCTCAAAAATTTTGTCATAGCAAGAAACTCCATCTTTCGCGACTCTATTCAAATCATGGGTTTCCTTATTCCCATCAAAACTAAGACGTACTGTAAAATGATTTTCTTTCATAAATGCAATGAACCGATCATCCATCAGTGAACAATTGGTAGTAATATAATACTTTACTTCCCTTTCCGGATAATTATCTTTGATATAGGCTACTGCCTGGTAAATTAAATCTTTCTTCAGCAAAGGCTCACCGCCCAAAAAATCAAGCAAGATTTTCCCTCTATCCCCATAATTCATCATAAACTCCAACGAGTCCACAAGTGTTTTTTCATTCAACTGATAATGGTTATGGTAGTCTTCATAACAATACTGGCATTTAAAATTGCAATCTGTTGTCATATATAATGTAAAATTGTACATATATCCTCCTATTCCTAAATGTAATAATATAATTCAGTGTACTCTTTATCCTATTTTTTTCTATAATTTTTGCTTAATTTGACTTTTTAGTTGATTGATTGTCCTCTTTAAAACAACAACCAACCGCAATTATGTAATAAATACATAATTGCAGTTGGTTCATAAACAAAGAATCAAACGTATACTACTATTCATACCGTAATATAACTTTAGTAAATTCCCACTTCTTTTCCAAATTTATAGATATATTGTGTGACTGTTCTAATTGCATACTGTACTGATTGATTTCCTGCATTTGAATATGTACTTTCATTTTGTGCCATATCAACCAGTCCTTTTGCATGCTTCGCAGCTGAATACATCAAATCTCCTACTGATAGAGAAACTGCATCATTATAGATTTGAGAAGAAAACGAATTACCTGAAATCGTGTAAGATGTTCTATTTTTGTCTACATACTTTTCAAACGCTGAATGATTACTATTTACCGCCGTTAAATTTGAAGCATGGTGCGGTTCATTCAAATCAGATACATAGTGCGTTCCTTTTCCAAGATAATCCATTGCCCTATTTATATCTCCAGCCTGATACATGATAACTGCATTCTCATAATATGTCTCTGCTCTTGTCCGGGCAGTTGGTGATGTCTGTCCCATCCAGTTTTTTCCGGTATCTGGATCATAAAAGTGCCCTGCGAATGTACCAAAGTCCGTCTCATTTCCAACCTTATCAGGCCAATCTGTCGCCTCCATTAATATTCTTGCATTTAATTCATCATTAAATAAGCTTCCCCCTTTATCATTATTCAAAATGGTAAGTGCATTTGCTACTATGTACTGATGAGTATGATCAATACCGCCCGATTGAAAACGTTCATCCCCATTTTCAACATGCTCCAGAGGTGCACCATCACCATAGATATCGTCGGAACCATTTGCTATTTCTTGAATCTTCTGGGGAACTTTCTGTGATTCTGCTGCAAATACCACATTAGCTGAAATCATCGCTAAAACTCCTATTAGCGATACCATGATTTTTAGTTTTTTCTTCATACCTATTACCTCCTATACTTTTTTCTTCAGTATAAAAAATTTGTTACATATTTCAATAATTATTGCTTATTTTGACTCTTTTATTTTCTAAACAAAAAAGAGAGCATGCGCTCTCTTTTTTTTAGTCACAAAGGTACAATAATTGAAAAACAAAACATACCATCTCTCACTTGTATAGAATATTCTCCACCATATTTTCGTACTATATTTTTTACATTTTTAATACCATATCCATGATGGCTCTTATCTGGCTTTGTTGTTTGGATTTCCCTACTTGATACAACATATTTTGCCTGATTTTTTCTTATACTATTTTCACATACAATTGATAAAAAACCTCTAAATTTACCAGCTCGTAATTGAATTAAATTTTCTTTTCCTGGCTCCTCTTTTTTCCTCAATTCACATTCTCTTAAAGCATTATCCAAAATATTTGAGATAACAACACATAAATCCTCATTTTTCATATTAGCAAACGGACGTAAATCCGCAAGAATTTTTAGTTCAATCCCTTGCTCTATTGCATCTATTTTCTTCCTATGCAATATACTGTCAATAAAAGCATTTCCTGTGTTATAATAACTCTCATATCGCTCCAATTTATTCTCTATACTGCCAATATATTCTTCTTTCTCCTTCTCATCCTTGCTTCCTCGTAAAGCTTCCAAATGATTTCGTATATCATGTGCAATACGCCTTACACCATCCATATCTCTCTCCAACCTTACATAATAATCATATTGAAGACTCATTTCCTTTAGCTGCAATTTCTTCTCACTTTCAATCTGTTTTGCATTTAGATAATATTCTAATAACACAACATTGCACATGCTTCCTATAATCAAAACAAAACCCGCTAGCATAATCGTTATCACAGACTCTATATTAGTAAACATATACGTACTATAATATAACTTATCCCCTAATAGTAACATTACAATTATACTTATCAGATTTGGAATTACAATAGTGATAAAATTTAGGGTGTTAATTTGCGTAGGTATTTTCCGGATTAATTTAACACTAATCAATACACCTATCGTAATAATAATCTCAGACATTATTAACATTTGTATTTGGTAATTGTCTGGAAGTTCCAATAAAAATTTTTCTGTTTGTATATATTCAATCGTACACGCAAGCACCTGTGCCAATGATATAAAGGAAAGAAAAATACAATTTATAATAAAACAGTATTTCAAACTATATTTCCATATAATTCTTCCTGCACTCAAAGAAATTATGGTTATTAAAATAAAACTATATATAATATGTGTATGTAAACTGTTTTCTATAATTGAAAGCATTATTGCAATAACAAGACCCAAAACAAGTCTCAATTTCTTGGTTACTCTTTTTTCCATTCTCTCGCCTAATATATAAAAAAGTAATATAATATTAAAGGCAGAAAATAAATCTTTCAATATCTCTATATTCATTTTATGCACTTCCAGTCCGTTCCGCTAATTTTTTAATCAGTTCTTTTTTCCTAGATTTTGTCGTATAAATTTTTTCTCCACTTACCAACACAATCATAAATTCTTGGACATAATCAACATAATCCAAATTAACAATCACACCGTTATGACATCTATAAAACGCATATTTTTCTAAACGGACTTCCAAATCCTGCATCTTAAATCGTCCTATTACATCTCCTTTACTAACCGTATGGAATACTACATTCCTATCTACCGTCTCAATGTACTGGATATCTGAAAGAAACAATTTCATGAAACCTGCGTTACTTTTCACTCCAATATATTCTCGTTCTCCTGAATTAATTTTTCGTATAACACGATTCAATTCACAATCAACTTGAATTTGGGTAATAGGTTTTATTATATAATTCGCTGGCTCAAATTCGAAACACCCTAACCCATACTCTCTATGGGATGTCACAAAAATAATTGTTGATTTTTCATCATATTTTCTTATTACCCTAGCCAATTCAAATCCATCCATATTAGGCATCTGCATATCCAAGAAAAATACTTGAAAATCTTCTGCCAGTGAATCCATTAAATATAATGGCTTGGTATATCTTTTTATTAATAATTTTTCCTTTATAGTCTTCTCATAATTCCTAATCATTCTTTCAAGAGTATTCAAGAATACTTCTTCATCATCACATATTGCAATTTTTATCACGTATGCTCACCTACCACTTATCTTTGTATCGGATTCCTGCGTATCAAATAACCTTCTTCCCATAACTAATAAAGTTTCCCTATTGACAGAATCCAATTGTCTGTATATCTGCCACATCTCGTCTTCTTGTTCTTCAGACAAATCCAGCTCGTCTTTCCCAATCAATTTATCAATTGTAACATTAAAAAAATCTGCAAACCGTAATAATAGATATCCAGGAACAGTATCCAAACTATCCATGTTTTCTATTCTACTAATTGATTGTTGACTAAGTTTCAGCTGGATGCTTAATTCTTTTTGTGAAATGCCGACCTTTTTTCTTAATTGACGTATAACATTCATCTCTATACCTCCGATACTATTATAACATACTTCCGAAGGCATTTTACATAGATAAGTGGTATTATTTATAAATTTAACTCACTATACAAGTATTCTTATATATTCTTTATATTTATTCCACAATGTCTGTTTTTTTTCCTCTAAATAACACATCACCCAATTGGGTATTTCGTTTCCATTTTCCTGCCTAGTTCTATTCATCAAACAAATTTTTGCTAAACACTTTCTCTTGAAAATACAATGATTGCATTTCAAACATTCTTGCTCATTACCCAAATAATGCTTTACCTTCTGAATAATCAATCCGCCCTTTACATCTCCAAGATAACCCGTCTCTGTTAAATTAGATGCACACCCATAGATACTTCCATCAGTCCTCACATAAATTCGTATGGCTCCGACACCGCAACCTTTACATACAGACGGTGCAAAATATTGTTGCATATCTATTATGAGTCCCCACATAAAAGGCTTTCCCTTATGAATTCTCATCAAATTGTATTCTATAACCTTTTCCCATTCTTTAGCTATAAAGTCCAACTGTTCATAATTCCATTCTACAGACAAATCTAGTGCAGAATCTATCACTTGCATTTCTAGATCCTCTACCAAATATTTGACGCTATTATATAAATCTTCATAATTGTTTCTCGTTACAACGTGTGTTGCTTGCATACGCATCTTAGTTCTATTCTCGTACTCATGAAATTGAGCAATATTATCAATTATTTTGTCATGTGTTCCACTTCCATCGCAATATTTACGATTTTTATCTTGTACTTCTTTTCCTCCATCAATGCTAATTTTCACCTGCACCTTCTTGCGAATAAGCCACTCTAAAATATCTTGATTTATAATACTTCCATTTGTTGTAATAGAATATTTAACTGCCAAATTTCTTTTTTGTGCTTCTAAATCAATCCAATCAGATACTTTTCGTATGAATTCATAGCTTAGCAAAGTCTCTCCTCCTACAAAGTCAATCCAAACCATACGATCTGCATGTCTCTGTGCATTTAAAAATGCTATTTCCATTGCCTGATAAGCCGTCACAAAATCCATTCTCTTACTAGATAATTTCCCCAGATAGCAGTAATCACAACTAAAATTACATATTTGATTTACTTCTAATGTTATCGAATACATTTTTATATCACTCTTCTATCATATATTTTACACAATCATTAGGTTCCAGTTGATATTGCTTCGCAATTTCTACATACTCTAAAAGTCTTGGACACTTGTTCTGGTATAATGCATTAAAAACTTTCAAATTATGCCAATATAATACCTGCTCTAATTTACATATAGCTACATCAGGCTTATTTAACCATCCACTTGCCTTATAATTAAGGAAACCGCATCGTGTAGACATACAAGTAAATGCTTTCTCACATTTTTGGCATTCATGTATTTTTTTTACAGATTTCTCTACCTTGAACATGAACTTTTCTTTTTCTATGCCTGTCCATACAGTTCCTATTTTCCAATCTTCGTCATTAGCTACATAGCCACAGGGATAAATATCTCCCTCTGTATTTACTACAAAATGCCCTGTTGTACCAGCTGAACAAAATACAATGGGTCTTTTCGCTAAAAATGTAGTGTACTTAAAATCATAAAGGTTTATAACTTTACAACCCGTTAATGCAATATTGTGAATATATAACGAATCCAATAACTCCATCTGTTCATGAAGAATCTTTAATTTAATCTCATCCCAATTGTCAAAATAATTATACGCTATATAAATCCTGTTTACGCCTCTCTCTAAGAAGTAACAAACATTATTGTACATATCTTCCACATTATTACATGTTACTGTCATGCGTACATTAAACATAACCTGCTGCTCAATTAGCTTCTGAAGGTTCTTGCTGATTGTACTAAAAGTATCATCTCCATATACTGAACGTCGATTCCTTTTTTGTGTATGTTCTTCTCCATCGATACTTAATGATAAATTAATATTTTCTTCCTTTACAACCTTTATTACATTATCATCTAAAAATACTCCATTCGTTGTCATTTCTAATTTGAATTGATCTCTAATTTCTTTGTAATCTGAATTAATCTTATTAATCGCATAAAAAAACAGGGGTTTATTTAGCAATGGCTCTCCCCCCAAAAATACAATATGTATTTTATCGTTTTCCACTCTGTTCTTCATAATAAATGCTAAAGTTTGATCAAATGTCCTTATATCCATTTTCCCTGTCTTCTTATCTATTCCTTCATAACAATATGTACATTTCAAATTACATCCTTCTGCTAAATATATTGTACATTCCATAAAAATCCTCCTGCTAAAAAAGCCACACAGATTTTTTAATCCATGTAGCTCTTTCAAATTAATCAATTCCTGATAAATATGCCCCATCAAAAGGCCAAGGACAATCTGTCAAGCAATATTGCGTTCTATTTGAGCATGCAATATATCCTTGAATTTCTTCAGCAGATAAATCTAACTCTTTTGTTGTTTGCTCCATTTCATTTATTGTTTCATTGTCCATTAGGCGTTCCTCCTTTCGTTTTTTATAATATAGGATAAATTTTTTTGTTCTTGCTCTCAATAAACATTGTATAAAACGTCTTTTTTTATGCTTAGAATGCTTATAACTGATACGCCACATATTTTGCCATTTTTTTTAGCAGTTCTTCCTTTTTGGATTTACTCACTGGAATAGTGACTTTTTCCTTCAATATCAATGAATCCTCCTGTACTCGTTCTACATAATCTAAATTAACTAAATACCCCTGATGGCAACGATAAAATAGCCTATCTCCCAATCTTTTCTCAAATTCATATAATTTTTTATATGTAACAATATTTCTATTTGCTGTATGTATTACAACTGCCTTATTTTCAGTTTCCATATAAATAATGTCGGAAATTTGTAATGCAATAATTCCTTCTTGGGTTTTCAGCATAAGTTTTTCCTCAGCATTTATAATTTTTTTATTGTAGACCTTATTCAAAATCAGTTCAATTTTTCTATATAGCACAGGTTTTCCCAAAAAATCTTTTGCTTCAACTTGTACACATTTCTGTAAATTTGGAAGATTATAAAATGAACTACAAAATATAATAACAACATTTGAATCTATCTTGCGTATTCTTTCTGCAGTCTCAAAACCATCCATTTCCGGCATTGTAATATCCAAAAATATTATATCATATTTTTTATAAAAATATGATAACATCAATTGAGGACCACTTATAAAACGACTAACTTTTACATCTATATTATTTTCATGCGAAAAATGCTCTGTATGCTCCTCAATCCTCTTAGTAAAGTCTTCGTTATCATCACATATTGCCACTTTCAGCATCAGTCATCACCCCCTGTTCATGCTTTCTAAGTCTCATAATCAAAATATCTATTGTCAATTTATTATCTTCCGACAACTGTCTATATACTTTTATTACTTCCCTTTCATGTTCTGAAAGAACTTCACCAATACTTTTTTCTTTTCTCTTATCCATTTTATTTTCTCCCATACACATATTTTTAATAATTATACTAATAGCATATTTTTTTTCTATATTTTTTGTCTCCTTTGCACTTTTTCTTGTATATAGGCGTTTGCGAAACGCCAAAAGCCGCATAAATACGGCATTTTTTTGTTGTTAAAATAAAATATCTCCTCAAGGT